>NZ_RZRP01000172.1:0-9099 GCF_003997795.1 Mesorhizobium sp. M7A.F.Ca.US.005.03.2.1
CATCGCCGCGGTAGGATCGGTCACCCTGGCCGGATCGGCGTGGCAGACCTCGCCCAAGAGCCTGGCGACCGCGCCCGGCGCGATCTCGTGCGACAGCAGCCGGTCGAGGTCGACGGGGCGCGGCATCGAAATCTGGCCGCGCGGAATCCGCTTGAAACCGAGCGGCCCGTAATAGGGCTCGTCACCGACCAGCATGACGGCAGGTGCGCCGGCCCGGGCAGCGGCCTCGAGCGCGATCGCCACCAGCCGGCGGCCGATGCCGAGATTCTTGAAGGCCGGCCGCACGGCGAGCGGCCCGAGCATCAATGCGCGGCCGGCACCGGCGGCGATGCGGGTCATGCGCACCGAGGCGACGACGATGTCGCCATTGACGGCGACAAAGGACAGCGAGCGCTCGTGCCCTCCGGCCTCACGAATCTTGTAGGCGGCCAGCACAAAGCGGCCGGGCCCGAAGGCTTCGTCGTTGATGGCTTCGATCTCGGGGTCGTGCGCCGGGGTTTCCGGCAGGTATTTCACGTCGGCAAGGCTCATGGTCTTTGCGGTCCGGTACAAGGAGGAAAGGTTGCTGCAAACGGCAGCATTCGCCAGTCAGCGCTTCATCAAGCGCGGGCGCCCTTTCGTCGTCGGTCAAACCGGATCAAAGCAAAGTCGAACATGCGGATTGTCCGCTAGCATCAATTTCCCGCCGCTGCAATCGGCCGTTTCTGTCCGTCATTTCGGCCAAGTGACGGTCTGTTCAGCACCTGACGTCTTCGACAGGGCAGCCTTGCGCCTACATCAACCAACAGGACGCAAGGAGATTCGCATGGGATTGCTGGTCGAAGGAAGATGGCAGGACCGCTGGTACGATACGGCGGACAATGGTGGCAGGTTCGTGCGGGCGCAGTCGCAATGGCGCGACTGGATCACCGTTGACGGGGCGCCTGCCGAAGGCCGGACGCGCGGTTTCAAGGCCGAGCCCGGCCGCTATCACCTCTATGTCTCGCTTGCCTGTCCGTGGGCCCACCGGACGTTGATCTTTCGCGCGCTGAAGAAGCTGGAGGGCATCATATCGGTGTCCGTGGTGCATCATTTCATGGGCGCCAACGGCTGGACGTTCGTAGCTGAGGACGGCGCCACGGGCGACACGCTCTACGGCCTCGACTTCCTGCACCAGATCTATGCCAAGGCCGATCCCGCCTATTCGGGCAGGGTGACTGTGCCGGTGCTGTGGGACAAAAAGGAGCAGACCATCGTCTCCAACGAGTCTTCCGAAATCATCCGCATGCTGAATTCAGCCTTCGATGAATGGGGCGACGCCAGCTTGGATTTCTATCCGAAGGCGTTGCGCGGCGAGATCGACCGCATCAATGCGCTGGTCTATCCCGCCATCAACAACGGCGTCTATCGCGCCGGCTTCGCCACCACGCAACGCGCCTATGAAGAGGCTTTCGGCGAGCTGTTTTCGGCGCTGGATACGTTGGAGGAGCGGCTGGCAAAACAGCGCTATCTCGTCGGTGGTCGTATCACCGAGGCCGACTGGCGGCTGTTCACCACGCTGGTGCGCTTCGATCCGGTTTATGTCGGCCATTTCAAATGCAATCTGCGCCGCATCGCCGACTACCCGAACCTGTCCAACTATCTGCGCGATCTCTATCAGGTGCCTGGCGTGGGCGGGACGGTGAACATGCATCACATCAAGGCGCATTATTACGGCAGCCACCAGACGATCAATCCGACGCGGATCGTGCCTGTCGGACCGGATCTCGATTATGGCGCACGGCATGACCGGGCGCGCTTCGAGAAAGCGGCGGCCTGATCTACCAGTAGGGCGAGGGCTGCTCGCCGTCAAAAACCTCGGCGATCCGGCGCAGCGTCGCCGGCGTCGTGCCCTGCGGCAAGCGGTCGAGCGGGAAGAAGCCGGCTTCGGCGATCTCGTGGTCCGGCAGCTTCGGCGCCGTCTGGCTGAAATGCTCGAGCAGATAAAAGCCGACATGGTCGCGGTGGCTGGAGCGGCGGTTGAAATGCATCGATTTGAGCACCGGCGGGGCGGTCAGAGCGATGTTGCCTTCCTCGGCCAGTTCACGGGCCAGCGCCTCGTTCATCGTCTCGCCGACTTCGACGCCGCCGCCGGGAAGCTGCCAACCCGGTACATAGGTATGGCGAATAAGGAAGACGGATCTGGACGCTGTGTCGTGGATCAGGCCGCGCACGCCAAGCGTCATCGGCCTCCGCAGCACGAAATAGAGATGGAACAGCCTGGCCCTCAACCCTGGCCAGCCGGTCTGGCGGAAGGCATCTTCAGGGCTCGTCATTGATAGCGAAACCGTGGGTGGAAAGCCGCGCGCGGGTCGCCTATGAAGGTTGTATGTTCAGGCTCGCGCATATTTCCGATGTCCATCTGGGGCCGCTCCCCGATGTATCCTATCGCGATCTCGCCTCCAAGCGCGTGCTCGGCTATGTCAACTGGCAGCGCAACCGCCGCCGCCATATGCATGATGCGGTCATTGACACGATCGTCGCCGACATCAAGGCGAACACGCCTGATCACCTCGCCGTCACCGGCGACCTGGTCAATCTGGCGCTCGACGGCGAGATCGAGATGGCCAGGCACTGGCTGGAGACGCTGGGGCCGCCGCATGATGTTTCGGTCGTTCCGGGCAATCACGACGCCTATGTGCCGGGCGCCTTCGACAAGGTCTGCCGGTCCTGGGCGGCGTGGATGAGCGGCGACGGCGTCAACACGCCGGTCGACCGCAACGCCTTCCCCTATCTGCGTGTACGCGGCAATGTCGCGCTGATCGGCGTCTCGACAGCGCGCGCCACGGCACCCTTCATGGCCAATGGGTTTTTCATGGAAGGCCAGGGGGATAGGCTCGGCAAAATCCTCCAGGACACTGCCGGACAGGGGCTGTTCCGCGTCATCATGATCCATCATCCGCCGGTGCGCGGCGCGGTCCCGCAGCACAAGCGGCTGTTCGGCATCGCCCGCTTCAACAAGATCATTCGCCGCCATGGCGCCGACCTTGTGCTACACGGCCATTCGCATCTGCCGTCGCTGTTCTTCATCGGCGGTCGAGGCGTCAGGATCCCGGCGGTCGGTGTCGCTGCCGCCGGCCAGGCGCCGGGTGGCAAGCACCCGGCGGCGCAGTATAATCTGTTCGACATCGACGGTGAAAAGGGAAACTGGCGGATCCGGCTGACACGGCGCGGCCTGACCGGGCCGTCCATACCGCCATCCGATCTGCAGACGGTGGAGCTTGGCGCCGAGGCCGCTATGGCCGCAAATTGACAACCATGGCCACGATGCGGTCCCAGAACAGGACGACCGACACCACAAGGCCGACCAGTGCGCCGGCAGCGACCAGGCCAAGCCCGGACAGAAGGGCCGACCAGCGTTTGCCGCGCTCCGTCGCGCGCAGCGGCGGTTCGGCTTCTGGCACATACGCACGTTTCAGGCCGGCGACGGCGGGTTCGACGCCGCCTTCCAGCATCCTCTGACGCTCGACGATGCGCTCGGCGACATAGCGCGTCACGGAATCGGCAACCGATTTCATCTCAGTGGATTCGGCAAGCACCACCCGGCCGATGCGGGTGTCCTTGAGGAAGCGATAGGTGCGGCGGTCGCGCCCCATGGCGACATGGCTGATGGCGTCGATCCACAGGCGCGGCTGCAAGCCCGACGAGACGACAAAGTCGAAATTGTCCATGTCGGCCGGAACATCGGCAAAAACCGGCGCCAGCTCGGCGGCAAGCAGATCGAGACGCATGCGATGCGCCTCGCGCATGTCGACGACGACATCGTCGCGGTCGGCGAAGGCATTTTTGACATCACGGATGGCATCGGACAGTTTCTTCGACTGGTCGATGGTCTTCTCGCCTGCTTCCTTCATCGGCGTCTGCCTCGTGGGTTTGGTTAACACTGGGTTAACACAGCCGCCAGCAAAATGCACTGGCGAGATCGACGGCGTCGGGATGCTCAGGAGGGTCGTCGTGCGCGAAAAGGTCAGCTTGCTGCGGCGGCGAATTTCTGGCGGTGCGGCCTGGCGCGGCGGCTGGTGTTGCGGCGAATGATCTCGGCAACGAGGTCGGGTGCTTCCTCGGCCAGCATATGGCCCGCCTCCAGCACGTGGTGCACGTGAAAATGCGCCGGCAGGTCATCCGCCTGGGTAAAGGGCAGCACCGCATCGCTGGTTCCCCATGCCACCATTACCGGCATGTTCAGCCGATCGAGGCGATCGTGCGGGATGACGCCTTGCCGATCGTCCACGGTCATGGCGGCCGCGATCCCGACCAGCTTTTCGAGTTGGCCGGGTCGCCTGCGCATTTCCCAAAGGATGTCCACCGTATGTTCGAGCGGCAGGGCAGAAGGTCCCGACATCACGGAGAGGCAGGAGCGGATCTCGGACCGATCCGCGGCTTCGGCATAGCGGCGCAACAGCGGCCCGTTGATTTCGGGGCCAAGGCCGCCCGGTGCCAGAAGCGTCAGCGAGGCTATCTTTTCGGGCTCGGCCAGCGCCATCAGCGCCGCCACGGCACCACCCATCGAGTGGCCCACGAGATGAACGCGCTTCAGCCGACGCTCCGAGAGGTCGGTCAGCACGGCCTTAGCCGCCACCCTGGCCGGACCGGCGGCGGGAAAGTCGAGCGACATCCCATGCCCAGGCAGATCATAGGCCAGCGTATGCGTGGAAGGCGTCAGGGCGGAAATCACCTCGCGCCATACATCGTGGCAGCCGCCGAAACCGTGCAGCAGGACGATGGCCTTCGAGCCAACACCCTCTTCGGCGGCAAAAAGTGATGCGGTCATGAAAGCTGATTTTTTGTTATTGCAGAATGCGCGACACCAATCGTGGCTGAATTGCTCCTAGTCCGACATGATGACCAGTAAAATTTTCGCGATTTGTACGGTTGTGTACAGAACTTGGGGATCAACCGGCATTCGGCGATCGAAGCGCAGTAAACCCATCGGGACACGGCGCAGCCAGTCCGCGGACGTCGATGGTGTCAGCTCGGGCTGCCGAGCCCGGCAGCGCGCAGTGCCTGAACCAGCCGGTCGGTCAGGTCGGCCGGATATTTCCGCTCGACGAAAGTCGCCCGCGGATCGGCGGCAAATTTGGGGAACTCGGTGGTCAACTGTTTCAGCAGCGTGCTCACCAGATGGTCCTGTCCGGCAGCCTTGGCGCCGATCAGCCGTGCCGCCAGATAGTGTGATTTCGTTGCCGTCGTTCTCAGTGCCATGCTGGCCGCGACTGCCTTGTTCGTGTCGCCGAGCATGAGCTCACCGACGAACAGCCCATAGTCCCACCATGTCGGGTGTCCGCTGAAGGTCTCCGCCGCATGATCGAGGATCGGCGTTCCCTCGGCGTATCGTCCGGCGAAGATCAGCCCGTAGCCGTAAGCGGCGGCCATGCCGAGATCGTAGGGGTTGAGTTCATAGGCCTTGCGCATCCAGCGGATTGATTCGTCCGTATTGCCGAGGCGCGAACTGACATAGCCGTAGGCGCGATGCGCATAAGGGCTGGTCGGACCCATCTGCACGCCGCGATGGGCAAACTCGACGGCTGTTTCAATCGTCGCGTTGGGCGGATAGGCGTAATGATCGGACACCGCCTCGAGATGCAGGGAAGCAAGTTCCGAATAGACGAGCGAGGACTTGGTTCCACCATTGGCCAGCTTCTCGAGGCAACGATAGGCCGCCTCATGGGTCCTGGCGTTCTGGTCGAGGTAATATTTGCCGTTGAGCAGCAGGCACTGCGTCAGACCGTTTGGCGTGCCGGTCTGCTCGATATAGTTGTAGATGGTGCCGGAGGCGGGGAGTGCCGAGCTCAGCATGTCGGCAATACGGTCTTCGACCGCCGCAGGTGCGCTGTCGGCAGGGGTGAGATTGCGCGATAGAAGCACCCGTCCGGACGCCATGCTTTGCAGTTCTATCGTGATATCGCCCGCGTCCGGTCCGGGCAGGATGTCGAATATGAAGCTCGCAGCGTCGTCGGCTGGATCGTTGACGGTGTCGCGGCCGATGAAGTCGATCGTATCGAAGCCACTCAGGCCGGCGCGCAGCGATGCGGCGACACGGCTGGCGTCGGAGCCGTCAGCCTTGAGTCCGATATAGACTTGCGGCAGGGCGTCAGCCCTTGCCGACGATGTGATGCTTGCGGTTGCGCCAGCGGTCTCCGGCGTTGCCGAGATGTCGCCGCCTGCCAGCAAGGCAGTGCTGCCCTGGCGAAGAATCAGTACGCCCAACATGGCGATGACCAGCGCGATCGCCATCCAGAAAAAGCGGAGATGGCGCGCCACCGAGGGGGCAGGCGAAGTCGGTACGGAAGTCAGAGACATCGCCTCCGGCGTGCCCGTGCCGGCTTCGTTTGACCGATCGGCGGATGCGGCGCCGTCCAGCCTGAGTTCGGGAACAGCCTCGGCAATATCCGGCAGGCGGATCGCATTCGATTCATAGGCAGGAACATAGCCGCCGCGCGGAATGGCGATGCGGACCGGTTCGGCAATTCCCTCATTGGCGAAATAGTGCTGCAGAAGCTCGCGCAGCCTGCCTGCCTGCACCCGCACCACGGCATCGGTGGACGGGTCGAAATCGCCGTCCTTGCCGAAAACATCCATGGCAATGGAAAAGCCCTTGAGCCTGTCGGCTTCGCCGGCCTGTTCACGTTCGACAAGATAACGTAGCAGCTTGCGCGCGCGTTCGGATCGGCCGAACGTTTGGCTGGCAAGCAGTCGCTCCAGTGTCTCGCGCACTGCGGGGGCGGCAGGCGTGGCATGCTGCAAGTGTCGATCCTCTCGAAGTCGGCACAGGTTGAGGCGCGATCATATAGGTCCCGCACCACCACACAAGTATACACCCCATTATGCGATCACGTACCCACCGGATAATTCCGCGGTGGTTAACGGCCCGAAAGGTCGGAACCGATCACCAGATTGGGACGGTTCCGATCTTTGTTCCCGTCGGGCGTCAGCCGGCTTTTTTGCCGACGATACGGTTGGCGGCGGACATCACTGCTTCCAGCGAGGCAGCGACGATGTTGGTGTTGATTCCGGCGCCGAACAGCTTGCCGCCGGGATATTCCATCTCGACATAGGAAATGGCCGACGCGTTCGAGCCGCGCTGCATCGAGTGCTCGGAATAGTCGAGCACCGACATCTCGACACCGAGATGACGTGACAGCGCATCGACGAAGCCGTCGATCGGGCCGGTGCCTGTGCCCGATATCGTCAGTTCCTTGCCGTTGTCGAGGATGACCGCCTCGACGACGCGCCGGCCCTTGATCTCGGTGCTGGGATAGGTGTGGTGATCGAGGAATTTCAGCCGCGCGCCGGGCTGGTCGACATAGGTCTCGAGAAAGCGATCGTAGATGCGCCTGGCCGGCACTTCCTTGCCCTCGGCATCGGTGATCGCCTGGATTTCCTGGCTGAACTCGATCTGCAGGTTGCGCGGCAAATTGAGGCCGTAATCGGCCTGCAGCACATAGGCGATGCCGCCCTTGCCGGACTGCGAATTGATGCGGATGATGGCTTCGTAGCTGCGTCCGACATCGGCCGGGTCGATCGGCAGATAGGGCACTTCCCACAGGCTCGTATTGGCCTTCTTCAGCGCCTTCATGCCCTTGTTGATGGCATCCTGGTGCGAACCGGAAAAGGCGGTGTAGACGAGTTCGCCGACATAGGGGTGGCGCTCGGGGATCTTCAACTGGTTCGAATATTCATAGACGTCCTTCATCCGGTTGATGTCAGAGCAGTCGATCAACGGATCGACACCTTGCGTGTACATGTTCAGCGCCAGCGTGACGATGTCGACATTGCCGGTGCGCTCGCCATTGCCGAACAGCGTGCCTTCGACACGGTCGGCGCCGGCCATCAGGCCGAGCTCGGTGGTGGCGATGCCGGTGCCGCGGTCATTGTGCGGATGCAGCGAGACCAGCAGGTTCTCCCGGTTGTCGAGGTTGCGGCACATCCACTCGATGCGATCGGCATAGATGTTGGGTGTCGACATCTCGACCGTCGAGGGCAGGTTGATGATCAGCTTGTTGTCAGCGGTCGGCCTGACGATCTCGGTGACGGCGTTGCAGATCTCCAGCGCCACTTCCAGCTCCGTGCCGGTAAAGCTTTCCGGCGAATACTCGAAACGAAAGCCTCCGCCGGCCTTGGCCGCCATGTCGGTGATCATCTTGGCGGCGTCGGTGGCGATCCGCTTGATGCCGCCGACGTCCTTCTCGAAGACGACGCGACGCTGCAATTCGCTGGTCGAATTGTAGAAATGGACGATCGGGTTGGTGGCGCCCTTCAGCGCCTCGAAGGTGCGGGTGATCAGCTCCGGCCGGCACTGCACCAGCACCTGCAGCGAGACATCGGCGGGTACGTTGCCTTCCTCGATGCACCAGCGGGCAAAGTCGAAATCGGTCTGGGAGGCCGACGGGAAGCCGATCTCGATCTCCTTGAAGCCCATGTCGAGCAGCAGGCCGAACATGCGTGCCTTGCGCTCATGGCCCATAGGATCGATCAGCGCCTGGTTTCCGTCGCGCAGGTCGACCGAGCACCAGATCGGCGCCTTGTCGATAACCTTCGAGGGCCAGGTGCGATCGGTGAGACCGACGGTCGGATAGGGCTGATATTTGCGGGCTGCGTCGGGCATGCCTTTGGCCGAATCCGTGTCGGCTACCGCGGCATCGGAGCGGATCTCTTCTCGTGCGTTCATCGTCGTTTCTCCCGGCGGCTCATGGATCCACCTTCAGGTGGATTGATGGCGAGCGGCGCCTTTACCAGAATTTCGTTCGCTTGATGTGATTGCCAAGGAGCATGCGCTTGCGCGGCGGTTCGACCGCCGGGCGCTCCTTCAGCGAACCCGGCGATCGCCGATAAGGCCGAGAAGAAGCAGGGTCGAAGCCAGCGCGCGCACGGTCTCGCCGGAAAAACCGGTCGGACGGGAAGCGTTGCTGGCGCGCGTGTTCATGGCGGTTCTCTTACAGGAGCGGCTTGTGGGAGGCAAGTGGGCCGCGGGCCGTGTCGTAAGCACATGAGTTGTCCGGATTAGCACGTGAGTTGTCCGGTTTTATCGCCAGCGAATGGAGGCTGGGGATGAAGCGGGCCGCAGGCCGTGCAGGACAACGA
>NZ_RZRP01000173.1:0-9072 GCF_003997795.1 Mesorhizobium sp. M7A.F.Ca.US.005.03.2.1
CAACCACCAGACCTGGTTCATCGACCTGCGCCTCAACGGCCGCCCCATTGGCAAGGATGAACTGGTGGCCGCTTTCGAGGCGCATCCGGTCTATTCCAGGCAGGAGAAGCTGCGCATCGACGTCCTGAAGCGCTTCGGTGTCTATTCGACCGAAAGCAACGGCCATCTTTCCGAATATCTGCCCTGGTACCGCAAACGTCCCGACGAGATCACGCGCTGGATCGATATGTCCGACTGGATTCACGGCGAGACCGGCGGCTATCTCCGCTACTCCACCGAAACCCGCAACTGGTTCGAGACGGAATATCCGCAGTTCCTCGAAGCGGCGTCCAAGCCGATCGACCGCGAGAAACGCTCCAACGAGCATGCCAGCCACATATTGGAGGCGCTGGAGACCAACCGCGTCTATCGCGGCCACTTCAACGTCAAGAACAATGGCGTGATCACCAACCTGCCGCAGGATGCCATCATCGAGTCGCCGGGCTTCGTCGACCGTTTCGGCATCAACATGGCCGCCGGCATCACGTTGCCGGAGGCTTGCGCCGCCACCTGCATCGCTTCGATCAACGTCCAGCGCATGTCGGTGCATGCCGCGATATCAGGCGACATCGATCTTCTGAAGCTCGCCGTGCTGCATGACCCGTTGGTCGGCGCGGTTTCGACGCCGGAGGAGGTCTGGCAGATGGTCGACGAAATGGTCGTCGCCCAGGCAGCCTGGCTGCCGCAATACGCCCATGCGGTTCCGGCCGCCAGGGAGCGGCTGTCGACATCCAAGGTGAAGACCCGCGAGTGGGCGGGCGCCGCACGGCGCAGCGTTCGCTCGATCGAGGAATTGCGCGCCGAAAAAGCCGCGCTGAAGCAAGCCGGCTGAAACGGGCCGGCTGAAACGGGCCGGCTGGAAATTCATGCGGTGATGGTGGATCCATGGGAGGCGGATCCACTGCCACGAAGCCGTTTGAATTCGAGGAGAGGCGGAGCGGGTGCAAACGCTCCGGACAAACAAGAGGGAGAGAGACAGTGAGGAATTTACGCAATATCGGCCTTGCTGCCGGACTGGCGCTGAGCGTCTCGGTCTCGGCACTCAGTGCTTACGCTTCCGAGCCGACGGTTCCGCCGGCGCCGACACCGTTTCCCGCCGAAGGCAAGATCAATTATGTCGCGCGCGACTCCATTCTGGAGTTCAAGGCGCTTCCCGAATATCACGAGCCGGACTGGGTCACCGAGAAATACGTCAAGACCGGCAAGCTTCCGCCGGTGAAAGACAGGCTGCCGAAGGAGCCGCTGGTCTTCAAGACGGGCAATATGCAAGACGGCATCGGCGTCTATGGCGATACGATGCGCCACGTCATCGGCGGGCGGCCGGAAGGCTGGGACTACGGCGCCGGTCGGACGCAAGGCTGGGGCGGCATCGACATCGGCCTCTCCGAATGCCTGACGCGCACCGCCCCGCTGTTCCAGGTCGAGGCCAAGGACACCGAGCCGCTGCCGAACCTGGCCAGGAGCTGGGATTGGTCGAGCGATGGCCACAAGCTGACCATGCACCTCATCGAAGGCGCGAAGTGGTCGGACGGCGTGCCGTTCAACGCCGACGACGTTATGTTCTACTGGGACGACGAGGTCGTCGATCCCAACGTCTCGCCGCTGAACGGCGCCACGCCGGAAACCTTCGGCGTCGGCACGACGTTGAAGAAGATCGACGACTACACCGTCGAATGGACCTTCAAGGACGCCTTCCCGAAGCAGTACCTGTATGCCATGGCCTACGGCACCTTCTGTCCTGGTCCCGCGCACATCCTGAAGCCGCAGCATCCGAAATATTCGAAGAACACCTACGATCAGTTCAAGAATGCCTTCCCGCCGGAATTCATGAACATGCCGGTGATGGGCGGCTGGGTCCCGGTCGAATACCGGCCGGACGATATCATCGTCATGCGCCGAAATCCCTATTATTGGAAGGTCGACGAAAAGGGCAATCAACTGCCCTATCTCAACGAACTGCACTACAAGCTGTCGACCTGGGCCGATCGCGACGTCCAGGCGGTGGCCGGCGCGGCTGATTTTTCCAATCTGGAGCAGCCGGAAAACTTCGTCGCCTCGCTGAAGCGTGCGGCGGAGGCGAACGCGCCTGCCCGTCTTGCTTTCGGCCCGCGGCTCATCGGCTACAATCTGCGCTTTAATTTTTCCGCCAATGGCTGGGGCAATCCGGACGAACGCGGCCAGGCGATCCGCGAGCTGAACCGCAACGAGGATTTCCGCAAGGCCGTCACCATGGCGCTCGACCGCAAGGCGCTCGGCGACTCGCTGGTCAAGGGGCCGTTCACCGCCATCTATCCCGGCGGCTTGTCGTCAGGAACCAGCTTCTACGACCGCAATTCGACGGTCTACTACCCCTTCGACCTCGATGGCGCCAAGGCGGAACTCGCCAAGGCCGGCCTCAAGGACACGGACGGCGACGGCTTCGTGAATTTCCCTTCCGGCACCGCCGGCGGCAAGAATGTCGAGATCGTGATGCTGGTCAACAACGACTACACGACCGACAAGAGCCTTGCCGAAGGCGTCGTCGCCCAGATGGAAAAGCTCGGGCTGCGGGTCGTGCTCAACGGCCTCAACGGCACCCAGCGGGACGCTTCGCAATACTCCGGCCGCTTCGATTGGCTGGTCCGGCGCAACGAACAGGAACTGACCTCGGTGGTGCAGAACACCGTGCAGCTTGCCCCTGTCGGCCCGCGCACCAGCTGGGACCATCGTGCGCCGGAAAATGGCGAGGTCGACGTGATGCCGTTCGAAAAGGACCTCGTCGACATCGTCAACAAGTTCGTCTCCACGCAGGACAATGACCAGCGCGCCAGCTTGATGAAACAATTCCAGAAGATCTCGACGGAGCACGTCTACAATGTCGGCCTGACGGAATATCCCGGCGCGCTGATCGTCAACAAGCGCTTCTCGAACATTCCGCAGGGCACGCCGATCTTCATGTTCAACTGGGCCGAGGATTCGATCATCCGCGAACGGGTGTTTGTCGCCGCAGACAAGCAGGCGAAATATGAATTGTTCCCCGATGAGCTGCCCGGCAAACCCGGAGAGAAGGGGCTGATGAATTAGGTTTACCTCCCTGACTGAGAGACCTCCGGCCGCGCCGCTGGCGCGGCCGGACAAACCAACCTCCGGACGCAACCAAGGGCGCGATCGGCGAGACAAGGAACGAACCGTCCATGCTGCGATTCCTGCTCACGCGCATAGCGTCGGCAATCCCGGTCCTCGCCATTTTGAGCCTGGCCACCTTTGCCATCATCCAGGCGCCGCCGGGCGACTATGCCGACTACATCCGTTCGCAGGCGATCAACCAGGGTGGAGCTTCCTTTGCCGAGGCCGACGCGCAGGCAAAGGCCTATCGCATCGAGCATGGCCTCGATAAGCCGCTGCCCGTGCAGTATCTCAACTGGATCGTCGGCATCGTCACTCGAGGCGATTTCGGCTACAGCCTGTACTACAACAAACCGGTCGCCGATGTGGTCGGAGAGCGCCTGCCGCGCACGCTCCTTCTGGCGCTGGTCTGCCATCTGCTGGCCTCGGTGCTGGGCATCACATTCGGCATATGGGCGGCGACAAGGCAATACACCTGGATCGACTCGACACTGTCGGCCATCTCCTTCCTCGGTATGACGGTGCCGCGCTTCCTGATGGCGCTGATCATCGTCTATCTCCTGGTCTTCCAGTTCAACGTGTCTGAGATCGGCTCATTCTTCTCGCCGCAATATGGTGGTGCGCCGTGGTCGTGGGCCAAATTCGTCGACCTCGTCAAACATGTCTGGCCGGTGGTGGCGATCGCCACTTTCGGCGGCCTCGCCTACAATATGCGCGTCATGCGCGGCAATCTGCTCGATACGCTGAACGCGCAATATGTCGAGACGGCAAGGGCCAAGGGGCTGACGGGTGCTGCCGTCGTCATGCGCCACGCCGTGCCCAACGCGCTGCATCCGCTCATCATGTATCAGGGCGTGGTGCTGCCCTATATGCTGACCGGCGAGATCGAGACGGCGATCATCTTCGCACTGCCGACCGTCGGCCCGGCGATCGTCGGCTCCATGGCTGTCGGCGACGTCTATGTCACTGCCACCTTCATGATGGTCCTGTCGGCGACACTCATCGTCGGCAACATCATCGCCGACATGCTGCTCGTGCTGCTCGATCCGCGCGTGCGCCAGTTCGGGGAGCGTTGAGATGCTGGCGCGCGATCCATCCCCTCCACCGCTGCCTGCCGAAGGGCCCATCGTCGCCAAACCGGCGCATGGCAACGAAAGCTACATGGCGCTTGTCTGGCGCCGGCTGAAGCGCTCCTGGACCGGCATGGCCGGGCTCTGGCTCGTCGTGCTGCTGCTGGTGATGGCCGTA
Organism: Mesorhizobium sp. M7A.F.Ca.US.005.03.2.1; assembly: GCF_003997795.1. Classification (NCBI taxonomy): domain Bacteria; kingdom Pseudomonadati; phylum Pseudomonadota; class Alphaproteobacteria; order Hyphomicrobiales; family Phyllobacteriaceae; genus Mesorhizobium; species Mesorhizobium sp. M7A.F.Ca.US.005.03.2.1. The sequence goes on from NZ_RZRP01000173.1 coordinate 4,393, forward strand.
TTAGCCGAATTCATCGCGCCAATGGACCCGAAGGTCACGGATGTCGGCTTCGCTCCGCCGCAGGTGCCAAGCTTCCATGACAGAGACGGCGGTTTCACCGCACGGCCGAGGGTCTATGCGCTGGCCGATTCGGCGGACCTCGATCCGGTCACTTTCCAGCCCGTCGTCGGCCCCGACTATGATCATCCTAGGCTGCTCGGTTTCTTCGTGCATGGCGCGCCCTACAAGCTGTTTGGGCTGCTGCCGGCGGACCGGCATCTGTTCGGCTCGCTGGACGGCCAGCCGGTGCATTTCCTGGGCACCGACAAGTTCGGCCGTGACGTGCTGTCGCGCGCCATCCACGGCTCGCGCGTCTCGCTGATGATCGCCCTGACGGTCGTCTTCATCATCACCGTCATTGGCACCATCGTCGGCATGGTTTCCGGCTATTTCGGCGGCAGGTTCGATGTCTGGATGCAGCGCTTCGTCGAACTGGTGCTCGCCTTCCCGCAGCTGCCGCTCTATCTGGCGCTGACGACACTGATCCCGGTCACCGCTCCCACCAACGTCTTCCTCGCTTTCGTCATCATCGTCATGTCGGCCTTGGGCTGGGCGCAGATGTCGCGCGAAGTGCGCGGCAAGACGCTGGCGCTGGCGCGGATCGAGTATGTGCGCGCCGCCATGGCGGTCGGCGCCACCGACCGGCGCATCATCATGCAGCACATCTTCCCCAATGTGATGAGCCATGTGATCGTCGCCGTGACGCTGGCGATCCCGACCGTGGTGCTGCTCGAATCCTTCCTCGGTTTCCTCGGCTTCGCCGTCAAGCCGCCGCTGATCTCGTGGGGCCTGATGCTGCAGGACACCGCGACCTATTCCGTCATCGGCACCTATCCCTGGATCCTGTCGCCGGTCGGTTTCGTGCTCGTCACCGTCTTTGCCTTCAACGCGCTTGGCGACGGCCTGCGCGACGCCGTCGACCCTTATTGAGGTGCTGAGATGACCGTCGCGCTCGCCGAATCCTTCGCACCGATCGTCCGTCACGACCATGACGGACGCCAGGACCAGCCGATCATCGATGCCCGCAACGTCGCCGTGGCCTTCAAGGTGGAGCATGGCGTCGTCGAAGCGGTCAAGGACATCTCGTTCCAGCTCTATCGCGGCGAGACGATCGCCATCGTCGGCGAATCCGGTTCGGGCAAGTCGGTGACGGCGCGCACCGTCATGGGCCTGCTGTCGCGGCGCGCCACGGTGTCGCCCGGCTCGAGCGTCTGTTATGACGGGCAAAACATCCTGAAATTTCCCGAGAGCGCCCGGCGCAAGCTGCGCGGCAACCGCATCTCGATGATCTTCCAGGAGCCGATGAGTTCGCTCAACCCGATCTATACGGTCGGCAGCCAGATCGTCGAGGCGATTCGGGTGCATCGTAAGGTCAGCCGCAAACAGGCTTGGGCGCGAGCGCTCGAACTTCTGCAGCACGTGCAGATTCCCGATCCTGCCGCGCGGCTCAGACAATACCCGCATCAGCTCTCGGGCGGGCAACGCCAGCGGGTGATGATCGCCATGGCGCTGGCCAACAATCCCGACGTGCTGATCGCCGATGAGCCGACCACGGCGCTCGATGTCACCGTCCAGGCGCAGATCCTGAACCTGATCCGCAGCCTGCAGAAAGAGCTGCGCATGGCGGTGATCCTGATCACCCACGACCTCACCGTGGTGCGCCAGTTCTCCGACTACGTCTATGTCATGCAGCATGGCGAAATGTGCGAGCACAACGTCACCGAACGGCTCTTCGCCGACCCGCGGCATCCCTATACGAGGCGGCTGCTGGCTTCAGAGCCGCATGGGCAGCCGAAGCCGCTGCCGGAGGGCTGTGGCACCATTCTCGAGGCCAGCGGCGTGCGCGTCTCATTCATGCTGCGCCACGGCACCTTTCTGAAACCCGACTGGCGCGAATTGGTCGCCGTCGACGATCTCAGCCTGAAACTCTGTCGTCATGAGACGCTGGGGCTGGTCGGCGAGTCCGGCTCCGGCAAGACCACCTTCGGCCAGGCCCTGCTCCGGTTGATCGACGCCAAGCGCGGCGAGATCCGTTTCGACGGCAAGCCGATCCACGGCCTGTCGCGGGCCGAGATGCGGCCGTTGCGCTCGCGCATGCAGATCGTCTTCCAGGATCCGTTCTCCTCGCTCAACCCGCGCATGACGATCGGCCAGATCATCGAGGAAGGGCTGATCGTCAACAGCATAGGGGCGACGCGGCGCGAGCGGGTCGAACGGGTGCGCGACGCGCTGGTCAGCGCCGGCATGCCGGGCGATATACTGTCGCGGTTTCCGCACGAATTCTCTGGTGGCCAGCGGCAGCGCATTGCGATCGCCCGCGCCATAGCGCTTGAACCAGAATTCATCCTGCTCGACGAGCCGACATCGGCGCTGGACCTCTCCGTCCAGGCGCAGATCATCGACCTCCTGCGCAAGCTGCAGGACGAGCGCGGCCTCAGCTACCTCTTCATCTCGCACGACCTCAAGGTGGTGCGTGCGCTGTGCCATCGCGTGATCGTCATGCAGAACGGCAAGATCGTCGAGCAGGGCCCCGTCGACGACATCCTGTCCAATCCCAAGACCGCTTACACCGAACGGCTCGTCAGGGCCGCTTTCGATGTGGCCTGAACATATGCCGGAGGTTAGCATGGCAAGAAATCCCAAGATCACGTTCATCGGCGCCGGCTCGACGGTGTTCATGAAGAACATTGTCGGCGACGTGCTGCAGCGCCCGTCGCTGTCCGGCGCGACGATCGCGCTGATGGACATCAATCCGCAGCGGCTGGAAGAGAGCGCCATTGTCGTCAACAAGCTGATCGCGACGCTTGGCGTCAAGGCGAAGACCGAGACCCATTCGGATCAGCGCAAGGCGCTGGCCGGCGCGGATTTCGTCGTCGTCGCCTTCCAGATCGGGGGCTACGAGCCCTGCACAGTCACTGACTTCGAGGTGCCGAAGAAATACGGCCTGCGCCAGACGATCGCCGACACGCTCGGCGTCGGCGGCATCATGCGGGGCTTAAGGACCGTGCCGCATCTGTGGAAGGTGTGCGAAGACATGCTCGCCGTCTGCCCCGATGCGATCATGCTGCAATATGTCAACCCGATGGCGATCAACACCTGGGCGATAGCAGAGAAATACCCTGAGATCAGGCAGGTCGGCCTCTGCCATTCGGTGCAGGGCACGGCAATGGAACTGGCTGAAGACCTCGACCTTCCCTACGAAGAGATCCGCTATCGCTCGGCCGGCATCAACCACATGGCGTTCTATCTGAAGTTCGAGCATCGCCAGCCGGACGGTTCCTACCGCGACCTCTACCCAGATCTCGTGCGCGCCTATCGCGAAGGCCGCGCGCCCAAGCCCGGCTGGAACCCGCGCTGTCCCAACAAGGTGCGCTACGAGATGCTGACCAGGCTCGGCTATTTCGTCACCGAGAGCTCGGAGCACTTTGCCGAATACACGCCCTATTTCATCAAGGAGGGCCGCCCCGACCTGATCGAGAAATACGGCATCCCGCTGGATGAATATCCCAAGCGCTGCATCGAGCAGATCGAGCGCTGGAAGGGACAGGCTGAAGCCTATCGCTCGGCCGATCGCATCGAGGTAGAGCAGTCCCGGGAATATGCCTCCTCGATCATGAATTCAGTCTGGACCGGCGAGCCGTCGGTGATCTACGGCAATGTCCGCAACAATGGCTGCATCACCTCGCTGCCCCGCGATTGCGCCGCCGAAGTGCCGTGCCTGGTCGATGCCTCCGGCATCCAGCCGACCTATATAGGCGAGCTGCCGCCGCAATTGACCGCGCTGATCCGCACCAACATCAACGTGCAGGAACTGACGGTGCGGGCTCTGATGACCGAGAACCGCGAGCACATCTACCACGCGGCGATGATGGATCCGCACACCGCGGCCGAACTCGATCTCGACCAGATCTGGTCACTGGTCGATGATCTCTTGGCCGCTCACGGCGACTGGCTGCCGGGCTGGGCGCGGGTGGCGCGCAAGACCGAGGCCGCCTGACGACCTCATTTCGGAGCGTCGGGATCCGTCTCTTCCTCGTCATCGCGGGCCTTGATGACATAGGCGCCCTTCAGCCAGCGGTTGAGGTCGATGTCCTTGCAGCGCGTCGAGCAGAACGGAAAGCTGTCGCGCGCCGAGGGCTTGCCGCATTCGGGACAGGGGCGCTTTGGGCGCAAGGGCGTGACTTTGGGATCGGAATTCACAGCCGGGTTCCCGCCAGCCAGCCGCCATGCACCTTGAAGCCTTCGCCGCTCAGCAGCGCGATGGTCTCATAGAGCGGCAGCCCGACGATGTTGGTGTAGGAGCCGACCAGCTTGACGACGAAGGCGCCGGCGAGGCCCTGGACGGCGTAGCCGCCCGCCTTGCCGCGCCATTCGCCCGAGGCGATATAGGCGTCGATCTCTTCGCGCGGCAGCCGCTTGAAACGCACCCGCGTCTCGACCAGGCGCTGGCGCAGCTTGCCACCCGGGTGATAAGGCAGATGCCGGAATAGACCCGATGCGAACGGCCCGACAACAGCCCGAGACAGTTGGCAGCGTCGTCGAGGGTTTCTGCCTTGGGCAGGATGCGCCGCCCGACGGCAACCACCGTGTCGGCGGCCAGCACGAAACCCGGCGCATAGTCGGCTTCGGTCTTCAGTGAGG
>NZ_RZRP01000174.1:0-9058 GCF_003997795.1 Mesorhizobium sp. M7A.F.Ca.US.005.03.2.1
TCATTGCCCTTTCCGCCGGGTTCGACAAACGACTGCACCATGACCAGAGCCAGCAGAACCGCGGCTGCCGCCCAGGCGACGCCGACCGGCACCGCCATGAAGCGGCCCCAGGCCTGCGCCAGCCAGGACGATCCTGCCGGCTTGCGCGCAGGCCCGGCCTCGGCGTCGAGTGCCTTGGCAAAGCGGCTGAGCGCATCGGCCGGCGGCCGGATTGCTTCGTTGGCGGCCGTGGCGCCGGAGAATTCGGCTTCAGCCTCGCCAAGGGCGGCAAGTGCGGCCGGATCGCTGGCCAGCCATTCCTCGACCGCTTCCAGGTCGGAACCTTCCAGCGAGCCGTTCAGGTAGAACGGCAGCAGCGTTTCCATTTCGTCGCGGCGCGACATCTTTTCAGCGGCGCTCATGGCCAGCCCCTGTCGTAACCGGCGGCCTTGAGAGCCTCGCCGAGTTTCTTGCGGGCGTAGAACATCCGGGTCTTGACGGTGGCGACCGGAATGTCGAGCACCTCGCTGATCTCGCTCACCGACTGCCCGTGATAATAGGCAAGATCGATGACGGCGCGATGCTCTTCCGGCAAGGCGTCGACGAAGCGCCGCAGGGCGGCCGCCTTGTCTTCCTTCATGGTGACGACTTCCGGTGTGTCGGCGCCGTCGGGCACTGCGGCGGCGGCCTCGTCGTCGATCCAGTCTTCCTTTTTCTTGCGCAGAAAGGACAGCGCCTTGAAACGGGCAATGCCGAGCAGCCATGTCGAGACTTCGGAACGCCCTTCGAAGCCGGGCGCCTGACGCCACAGCTCGAGGAAGACTTCGTTGGCGATATCGTCGGCCATCATTTCCGATCCCGTCTGGCGCGCCACGAAGCGGTAGACCCGCGCGTGGTGACGCATGAACAGGAGCCGCACGGCGGCTCGGTCGCCCTTCGCGACCCGGTCGACAAGCGCGCGATCGGTCTCCGTCGCTGCCGTCATGGCCGGTCGAGCCGCCTGGCTCCTGTCTGCTCTGTCGCTGATCGGCCCAAAAAGGTTCATCCTCCGCCAAGGAATTTTGCGGAGGCTAACCGAAGAGCGCGGAGGTTGCCAGAGGTGCGCCTCTTCCTTCTCCCACAAGGGCAGAAGGGAAGAGCTTCGCGGACCGCTTCTCACTCCAAGAAAGACTTCGCCTTCATCGTCGCGGGCACGGGAACACCCAGTCGGCTCAGCACCGTCGGCGCGAGCTGCAGCTGGTCGAGTAGTGTGTCCGCATCCGGCCCTTTGCCTTGTCCAAAATAATACAGCGCGAAATCCTGCATCTCGTCGTCATGGCCGCCGTGATGGCCACGATCGGTCTGGCCGTGATCGGCGGTGACGATCACCTCATAGCCGGCTTCGATCCAGCGTGGCAGGAAGGCGGCCAGCATGCCGTCCATCGCATAGACGGCATGGTCCATCTCGTGGCAGTCGTGGCCGAAGCGGTGTCCCATCGAATCCAGCGTGCAGGTGTGCAGGATGCCGTAGTCGATGCCATGGCGTTTCGTCAGCATGGTCAGCGTCGCGAACAGGTCGACATCGCTCGGCGTCATCTGGTTGCGGAGATTGTAACCGGTCATGGTGTGGAAGCGGCCATGCGTGATCGGCCCGCCTGGCTCGTCGAATTCCATGCCCTCGACCAGGTCGAACGGGAAGGCGCGGAAGAATTCCGACCAGTAGGAATGGGTCACCGCCCCCGTCTTGCCGCCTGCCTTGCTGACCTCGGAGAAGATATCGGGCTGCTCGACGCGGAAACGGTTCTCATTGGAGAGAATCCCGTGCAGCTGCGGCGAAACCCCGGTGTGGATCGAGGCATAGCAGCAGGCCGAGGTCGACGGCAGCACCGAGCGCATCTTCCAGACGCGCGCCTCGCCCGATTGCACCCAGCCTTCGAGATTGCCCATCAGCCGGCGCCAGTTCCGGTAAGGCACGCCATCGAGGATGATCAGCAGAAGCTTGGATTTGAGCGCCACGGGCTGCTCCATGCGGTTGGCGGTTGAAACGGGAACGCCGTGTGCCGTCCCGGGCACACGGCGTTCTGATAGATGAAATCGGCCGATCAGGGTCCGCTCAAGCGTTGAGCCAGCACTCGGCAAGCGCGTAGCCGTCCATCATTTCGCCGATAGGGCTCTTGGCATAGCCGCCGATCTTGTTGGTGGCGGCCGCGTCGATGAACTGGTTGAAGAAGGGCACGATCAGCCCGCCTTCGTCACGCATCATCACTGCCATATCGTGGTAGATCGCCTGGCGCTTGGCCTGGTCGAGCTCGCCGCGCGCGGTAAACAGCATCTTGTCGAATTCCGGCCGCTTGAAGCGCGTGTCGTTCCAGTCGGCGGTCGAGACATAGCCGGTGGAATACATCTGGTCCTGCGTGGCGCGTCCGCCCCAGTAGGAGAGCGAGAAAGGCTGCTTGTTCCAGACCTCCGACCAGTAGCCGTCGCCGGGTTCGCGCTTGATCTCGATCTTGATGCCGGCTTTGGCGCAGGACTGCTGATAGAGCTGTGCGGCATCGACGGCGCCCGGGAAGGCGACGTCCGAGGTGCGCAGCACGATCGAGCCGCTGTGGCCTGATTTCTTGTAGGCTGCCGCCGCCTTGTCCGGATCGAACTTGCGCTGTTCGATATCGGCGGAAAACAGCGGATAGGCCTCGTTGATCGGGAAGTCGTTACCCACCGAGCCATAGCCGCGCAGGATCTTTTCCAGCATCTCGTCGCGGTCCATGGCTAGCTTCAGCGCCATGCGCAGATCATTGCTGTCGAAAGGTGCGGTGTCGCAGAACATGTTGAACGGATAGTAGCCCTTGCCCGAGACATTCTCGATGGAAACGCCCGCGATGCGCTTGACCAGATCGACGACCTTGGGTTCGACGCGGTTGATCATGTGCACCTGGCCGCCTTGCAAAGCTGCAAGCCGTGCGGTCGCATCATTGATGACGATGATCTCGACCTGGTCGGCATGGCCGGCCTTGTCGCCAAGCCAGTAATTGGCGAAACGCTCGCCGCCATGGCGCACGCCTGGCTGGTTGACGCTAACCTTGTAGGGTCCGGCGCTGATGCCGGCATTCGGATCGTCCTTGCCGCCATTCGGCTGGATGACGAGATGGTAGTCGGCCATCAGATAAGGGAAGTCGGCATCGGCGTCGCCGAGCGTGACGATGACTTCCTTGCCGCTCGCCTTGACGCCCTTGATGTTCTTGAGGATGCCGAGTGCTCCGGACTTGGACTTCTCGTCCGCATGGCGCTCGATGGTGGCGGCAACGTCCTCCGCGCCGACCGTCTTGCCATTGTGGAACTCGATGCCATCGCGGATCTTGATCGTCCATGTCTTGGCGTCGGCTGAGGCGCCAATCTCTTCGGCAATCAGGTTGACCAGCTTGTTGTCCGGTGTGAGGCGCACAAGATACTCGCCCCAAAGCTTGCCGAAGCTGAAGGTTACCTGGCTGAGATTCAGCGCCGGATCGAGGCTGTTGGTGGATTCCCCGCCCTGCAGGCCAGCCTTGATGATACCGCCCTTCACCGCCGTCTGGGCAAATGCCTTGCCGGCCAGCGCCGGCATCATGGCCGCCGATACGCCGAGCGCGGCGGCGCGCCCAAGAAAGGCACGGCGCGATATCCGGCCGTGACCGGCGAGTTCGGCGAGATAATCGAGTTCAGTTTTCATGTCCTACCCCTGTTTAAAAGTCGTGCGAGCGGCGCTCGTCCCGAAGGACGTGTGGCGCTCTAGTGTTGCATCCGGATGACGGTCGCTGACGCCCCTATGTGGCAGCTTGGTCTGACACAATTTCCAGGGGAAGCGCCTGCCTTTTTCTTCCGGCAGTATTGGTTCCCTTTAGTTCCCCGCGCTGGCCATGCGCCGTCCCTTGATTGCCTTTTCCAGCCAGCCGATTTCCATCTCTGGAACCGAGGAGAGCAGCAGGTCGGTGTAGGCGTCGAAGGGCGGGCTCAGCACCTTGCCCTTGGGGCCGTAACGCACCACCTCGCCGCGATACATAACCGCGATTGAATCGGCGATCGACTTCACCGTGGCAAGGTCATGCGTGATGAACAGATAGGCGACGTTCTCTTCCTTCTGCAGCTCCAGCAGCAGCTCGAGGATGCCGTGTGCCACCAGCGGATCGAGCGCCGAGGTCACCTCGTCGCAGATGATCAGCTTCGGCTTGGCGGCAAGCGACCGGGCGATGCAGACACGCTGTTTCTGGCCGCCGGAAAGCTCGGCCGGGTAGCGGTCGGAAAATCCCTTGCCCATCTCGATCTTGTCGAGCAGTTCGGCAACGCGTCTGTCGCGCTCACGGCCGCGCATGCCGAAATAAAACTCCAGCGGTCGGCCGATGATGGTGCCGACGGTCTGACGCGGGTTCATCGCCACATCGGCCATCTGGTAGATCATCTGCAACTGGCGCAGATCCTCCTTCGGCCGGTCGGCCAGCCTGTTGGCCAGCGCGCGTCCGTCGAAGGTGACGGTACCCTGTTCGGGTGGCAAAAGTCCCGTGATGGCGCGCGCCAGCGTCGACTTGCCGGAGCCGGACTCGCCGACCACGGCCAGCGTCTGGCCCGGATAGATGTCGACGGATACGTCCTTCAGCACCTTGATATGGCTGCGGCCATAGGCGGCGGTGACGTTCTTCACCGACAGGAACGGCGACGTGCCGGGCTTCTGCTCCTGGTGTTCGATCTCATGCACCGAGACCAGCGCGTTGGTGTATTCCTGGCGCGGCTCCTTGATGATCTGCCTTGTGCCGCCCCATTCGACCAGCCTCCCATGGCGCAGCACCATGATCTCGTCGGAGACCTGGGCGACGACGGCAAGGTCGTGCGTGATGTAGAGCGCAGCGACATGGGTGTCGCGGATGGCGTCCTTGATCGCCGCCAGCACGTCGATCTGCGTCGTCACGTCGAGCGCCGTTGTCGGCTCGTCGAAGACGATCAGGTCCGGCTCGGAGCACAGGGCCATCGCCGTCATCACACGCTGCAACTGGCCGCCCGAAACCTGGTGCGGAAAACGCTCGCCGATGGTTTCAGGGTTCGGCAGGCTGAGCTTCTTGAACAGCGCAACCGCGCGCTTCTCGGCCTCGGCGCGTGTCGCGGTGCCGTGCAGCAGGGTGGCTTCCACCACCTGGTCCATCAGTCTGTGCGCCGGGTTGAAGGCCGCTGCCGCCGACTGCGCGACATAGCAGACCTCGCGGCCGCGTAATTTGCGGAAGCCGTCCTTGCCGCCCTTGAGGATGTCGCGGCCGTTCAGGATCACCTCGCCGCCTGTGATGCGCACGCCGCCGCGGCCGTAGCCCATAGACGACAAGCCGATAGTCGACTTGCCGGCGCCGGATTCGCCGATCAGGCCGAGCACCTTGCCCTTCTCGAGCGTCAGCGAGACATCGTGCACCAGCACGATGTTCTTCGGCGGTTCGCCGGGCGGGAAGACGGTAGCCTCGATGCGCAGATTGCGGATGTCGAGCAGCAGGCCTGACTTCGGTTGCCCGAGCTTCGCTTTGGTGTCGGCCATCACCCGCGTCCTCCCTTGAGGCTTGTCGTCCGGTTGAGCACCCAGTCGGCAACCAGGTTGACGGAAATCGCCAGCAGCGCGATCGCCCCCGCTGGGATGAGTGCGGCCGCGATGCCGAACACGATGCCGTCTTTGTTTTCCTTGACCATGCCGCCCCAGTCGGCGTCCGGTGGCTGCACGCCAAGGCCGAGGAACGACAGCGTCGACAGGAACAGCACCGCGTAGATGAAGCGCAGACCGAGTTCGGAAACCAGCGGCGACAATGCGTTGGGGAGGATCTCGCGGAAGATGATCCAGCCGCTGCCTTCACCGCGCAGTTTCGCCGCTTCGACATAGTCCATGACGTTGATGTCGACGGCGACCGCGCGCGACAGGCGATAGACGCGGGTCGAATCCAGAATGCCCATCACCAGGATCAGCGTCACCAGATTGGTCGGCAGCACCGACAGCACGACGAGACCCATGATCAGCGTCGGGATCGACATCAAGAGATCGACGAGGCGCGACAGCAGCGTGTCGAACCAGCCGCCGAAGACGGCCGCCGAGAAGCCGAGAATGGCGCCGAGCGAGAACGACAGCGCGGTGGCCAGCACCGCGATGAACAAAGTGATGCGGGCGCCGTAGATCATGCGCGAAAGCAGGTCTCGGCCGAGATTGTCGGTGCCCAGCAAATGGGCAGCCGACATCGGTTCCCAGACGTCGCCGACGATTTCGCCATTGCCGTGCGGCGCGATCCAGGGGGCGAAGACCGCCGCAAGCACGAACAATGCCGTCAGCACGATGCCGATCAGCGCGGGGATGGGGATGCGTTTGATATCGAGCATATCCGCCCCCCTATTTCGGATGTCTGAGACGCGGATTGGCGACGATCGCCGCTATGTCCGCAATGATGTTCAGGCTGATATAGACGGCGGCGAAGATCAGGCCGACCGCCTGCACCACCGGCACATCTCGCTTGGTGACGTGGTCGACCAGATACTGTCCCATGCCCGGATAGACGAAGATCACCTCGACCACGACGACGCCAACGATCAAGTAGGCGAGGTTGAGCATGACGACATTGATGATCGGCGCGATGGCGTTGGGGAAGGCGTGCTTGCGGATGACGTTGAAAGCCGACAGGCCCTTCAGTTCCGCCGTCTCGACATAGGCCGACTGCATGACATTGAGGATCGCCGCGCGTGTCATGCGCATCATGTGGGCGAGCACGACCAGCGTCAGCGCCGTCGCCGGCAAGGCGATCGCCTGCATCCGTTCGCCAAAAGGCATGCCGTCATAGACGGTCGAAATGCCGGGGAAGATCTGCCATTTCACGGCGAAGAAATAGACCAGCACATAGCCGATGAAGAATTCGGGAAACGAGGTCGAGGCCAGCGCCAGCCCGGAGATCAGCTTGTCGACCCAGCCATTGCGGTAGCGCACCGCGATCAGGCCGAGGATGATCGCCAGCGGCACGGCGACGATCGCCGCCCAGAAGGCGAGGAACAGCGTGTTCCACAGCCGTCCCTTGATCGACGTGGCGATGTCCTGCCCGCTCGACATGGCCGTGCCGAGATCGCCGGTCAGCACGCCGCCCAGCCAATGAAAATACCTGAGATAGGCTGGCTGGTTGAGTCCGAGCTGCTCGCGCAGATTGGCAAGCGACTCCGGCGTCGCCGACTGTCCGAGAATGGCTTGCGCGACGTCGCCGGGCAGGATCTGGGTGCCGGCGAAGATCAGGACCGAAACGGCCAACAAGAGCAGAATGCCCAGCGCAACGCGCTGGGCCACCAGTTTCAAGATGGGTGAGGACATATCCGCAAGGCCAAGCTCAGGCTTCGAGCCAGCACTTCGCCAGCGCGTAGCCGTTCATCAGCTCCTGATGCGGATCGTCGACCCAGCCGCCGACCTTGGCGCCGGTAGCGTCGATGAACTGGTTGAACATCGGCAGGATCAGGCCGCCCTCGTCTCGTACCAGGACAGCCATGTCATGATACATCTGCTTGCGCTTGGTCTCGTCGAGCTCGGCGCGCGCCGCCAGCACCATCTTGTCGAAGTCAGGACGCTTGAAACGCGTGTCGTTCCAGTCGGCGGTCGACAGATAAGCGGTGGAGTACATCTGGTCCTGGGTCGAGCGGCCGCCCCAGTAGGACGCGCAGAAGGGCTGCTTGTTCCAGACCTCGTTCCAATAGCCGTCGCCGGGCTCACGCTTCAGCTCGATCTGAATGCCGGCCTTGGCCGCGCTCTGCTGGAACAACTGCGATGCATCGACGGCGCCCGGGAAAGCGACGTCCGAGGTCCGCAGCAGGACGGCGCCGTCGTGGCCGGACTTCTTGAAGTGGAACTTGGCCTTGTCGGGATCGTACTTGCGCTGCTCGATCTCGGTAAACAGCGGATAGGACGCATTGATCGGGAAGTCGTTGCCGAGCGAACCGTAGCCGCGCAGGATCTTGTCCAGCATTTCCTCGCGGTCGATGGCCAGCTTCAGTGCCATGCGCAAATCGGCGTTGTCGAACGGCGCCGTGTTGCAATGCATGATGAACACGTAGTGGCCAGGACCCGCGTGGTTGCGGATGGTGACGCCCGGCAGGCGCTTGATCAGGTCGACGATCTTCGGCTCGACGCGGTTGATCACGTTGACCTGGCCGCCCTGCAGGGCGGCCGTGCGCGCCGTCGCATCGTTGATGACGATGATCTCGATCTGGTCGGCATGGCCCATCTTGTCGCCCTGCCAGTAATTGGCGAAACGCTCGCCGCCATGGCGCACACCGGGCTCATTGGTCGTGACCTTGTAAGGACCGGCCGAAATGCCTGCGTCAGCCTTGTCCTTGCCGCCATTTGGTTGGACGATCAGGTGATAGTCGCTGAGCAAATAGGGCAGATCGGCATTGGCCTCCTTCAGCGTCAGCACGACTTCCTTGCCGCTGGCCTTGATGGTCTCGATACCTTTCATGTAGCCGAGCGCGCCGGATTTCGACTTCTCGTCGGAATGGCGCTCAAGTGTGGCGGCCACGTCCTCGGCGGTCACTGTCTTGCCGTTGTGGAATTCGACGCCGTCGCGGATCTTCAGCGTCCACACCTTGGCGTCGTCCGACGAGCCGATCTCCTCGGCGATGCGGTTCTCGAGCTTGCCTTCCGGCGAAAGCTCGACAATCAATTCGCCCCACATCTTGCCGAAGGCGAACGGCACCTGAGTCATGAACAGTGCCGGATCAAGGCTGTTGGTGGATTCGCCGCCGACAAGTCCGGCCTTCAGTGTGCCGCCCTTGACCGGGCCTGCCGCGCGTGCAGCGCTTGAAAGCAGCGAGTTGGCGAAGGGCGCGGAGATACCGAGCGCCGCCGCCCGGCCGAGAAAATCACGACGGCTCAGTTTGCCCGACGCGACACGCCGGCTAAGAAATTCCAGTTCGTTCGACATTTTGAGTTCCTCACTCTGTTGGTTCGACTCTGCGGTCGTTTTTCTTGTTTCTTGTGAGGAGAATAATGACCGCAAGGGAAAGCGGTAAGCAAGACCGAATGCGACATGCCGTGGCGTAAATCGTACGTCGCAATTGGACCAATGAAATCGGCATTCAAAGA
>NZ_RZRP01000175.1:0-9016 GCF_003997795.1 Mesorhizobium sp. M7A.F.Ca.US.005.03.2.1
GTATCGGTGGAGAAGACGGCAAATCGGTTTCGCCCGGCGGCCTTGGCCGCGTAGCAGGCGTCGTCGGCACAGGCCAGCGCGTCGGCCACCGTCGTGTCGGCGTCATCGACGAAAGCGATACCGATCGAGGCCGCCAGCTTGCGCGACGTGGCCGTCGATCCAAGTTCGGCATCGCGAACCGCGGCAAGTACCGCGTCGGCCAGCCGCCCGGCCTGCGCCGCATCGCAATTGGGCATCAGCAGCGCGAACTCGTCACCGCCCAGGCGCGCGGCATGCGCCTTCGCGGGAAGGCAGCCCAGAATGCCTTGCGCAACGCTTTTCAGTGCCAGGTCGCCGGCCGCGTGGCCGGCAAAATCGTTGAGCGCCTTGAAGTAGTCGAGATCGACATAGAACACGGAAAGCGGCAGCAACTGCGCGGCCGCGATATGATCGGCCAGCAGCCGGTCGAACGCGGCGCGGTTCAAGAGACCGGTGAGCGCGTCATGGCGGGCCGCATAGGCAAGCTCCTGCTCGCGCTGCTTGTCTTCGGTGATATCGCGCACCGTGCCCAGGATCTGCCCCGCCAGCCGGCGGTCCCGAATTTGCGGGTCGGCGATGAAACGCAGCAGGGATTCTATGTGCCGGACCTCTCCGTCGCGCCGCACGATGCGGTATTGCACGGCGGTGACCTTGTCCGTTTCGAGCGGCACCAGATGCGCGCGCGACGCGGCGTCCTTGTCGTCCGGATGCAGATAGCCGAACCAGTGGTCGCGCTCGACTTCGGCGGTGTCGGAGACGAGCCCGAAAATCTCCCTGGTGCGTTGGTCCCAATAACTTTTGCCGCCCGCGAGGTCGTGGTGCCAGATGCCGGTGCCGCTGGCGGCGAGCGCCAGGCGGAAGCGCACATTGACCTGCTCGAGTTCGGCCTCGGCGGCCTTCTGCTTGGAGATGTCGGTCTGCACACCCATCAGCCTGAGCGGCTTTCCCATCGCGTCGCGCTCGACGACGCCGCCGCGATCGAGCACCCACACCCAATGTCCCTGCTTGTGCTTCAGCCGCAATTCGGTCTCGATGGCGTCGGTCAGGCCGGCAATGTGGCGGTCGCCGCTGGCCAGCGCCCGCTCGCGGTCGTCGGGATGGGTCAGTTGCAGCCAAAGGTCGCTGGTGTTGGCCAATTCGCTCTCATCGTAGCCTAGCATCCGCGCCCAGGTCGCGGAATAAAAGCAGTCGCCGGTCACAAGATCCCAGTCCCAGACGCCAAGATGCGCGCGCTCCAGGGCTTTTGCCCAGAACGTTCCATTGCGACTTTTCTTATCCTGACGCGCCATCGTCTGCTTCGCCTGCTCCACCGCGGCGCAATCTGCGGCAAAACCAGAGAAGAAACAGTTACCGCGCGGGCGGAGTTTCGACGTCTGATTGGGAGCCCCTGTTCATCAAGGCCGTACCGAACTACTCCAGGCAGCCGTCAATTTCCCCAGGTCGACGACACGACATTGCCCGCCGTCACGCCGGACAGTCTTTCGCGCTTCTCGAGCCTCGGCTTTTCATAGGTCTTCTTCATTGCCATCGCCTTCTCCCGTGGCCATCCGATTTCCAGGGTCTAGCTGAGGCGGGGCAGCCATGCTTGGGCTCAGCGGAACGGGTTCCGGCCCAGGCGGCCCTGCCCGGCGCCGAACCCGCCTTTTCGATTGGCCGGCAGGAACCGGAGTTTTGTGTCTGGCGGATCGTCCTACTGCTGCCCAGGTCAGCGGCGCAAGCCGGTGACCCCTGGATCATCGGCGGCGCCGATGATCCCATGCACGACAACAACAAGGACCTTCCAATGACCAAGCAAGAAGACAACAAGGCCGTCGTCGTCAGATGGTTCACCCACTTCTGGGGTGAACGTTGCGATCTGTCGGTCGTCGACGAGATCGCGGCACCCGACATGCTGCTGAAATATTCGCTGCACGAGCCGCGCCGCGGCCGCGACGACATCAAGGCCTTCATGGCCGACTTCCGCGCCGCCTTCCCGGACCTCAACTTCTGGGCCACCGCCGACCTGATTGCCGAGGGCGACTATGTCGTCGGCCAGTGGGAGGGCGGCGGCACGCATACCGGCCCAGCCTTCGGCGACTTCCTCGTCGGTTCGCTGCCGGCCGCCACCGGCCGCATCATGCGCTTCACCGGCACCACGGTGCTGAAGGTGGTTGACGGCAGGATCGTCGAGGAAATCGGCCTCGATGACGGCGTCGCCGCCCTCACCCAGCTCGGTCTGATCAAGACCGCCTGAGGCGATCAGGCAAAACGATCGTTCGGGCCAGGCGGCGTCAATGCCGCCTGGCCTCATTGCTTATTGGCTCGGCGCCATTGCGTGCTCGCATGACACTTTCGGATTCATGTCGGCGAACGTGCCTGTCGGGTTCCCTTTCCAGGCCCAGACATGCAGCTCGTAGAATTCACCCAGGCCATAGCGGTTGGGGGCGTTGTTGAAGTTGAACAGCTGGCCGTCCAACGATGCCGGTCCTTTCGAAGTGATGTACTCGACCGCCACCAGCTTCAGCGTGCCATCGGCCATCGGCTCGTACATCACAGCTTCGGGACGGGCGATGTCGATCTTGTCGTCCTTCAGATACTGGCCGTTGACATAGTGGATGCCCATGGCGCCGCCGGTGATGCCGCTGGCACAAGGAATAGGCGCATAGCCCTCTGATACCGCTGTCTTGACGTCGACAAACCGGCTGTTGACAGCCCGCACCTTGTCGGCCAGCGGGTTGGGGCCGGAGGCAGCTTCAGCCGGCTCCTGATGCGCCTGCGCGAGGGTGGTGCAGATTGCCAGCATGGTCCCCGCCATAAGAAGTCCGCTGCGAAAGTTTGATATCATCTTCATTCCATTCTTCTTGAAAAAGCACAGCTGGCCGGCCGCCGAAAATACGGAGGCCCGGCAGGCAAGCGCTGTGGCTGTTGTTGCTTGGAGATCCCGAAATTGATGTAACGGCTACCGAAAAGGATCATCCCTTCGGCAGATACGGGATCGTTCCGGCCAGATCGGTGTTGTCGATCATCTGGAAACGGCTGTCGCTGCCGTCCTGACGGGCCGAGACGAAGGGCGCGTAGGCAGGATCGGTGGTGAAGGCGCGCGCCGCCGCTTCCGACGGGAACGCCATCAGCGCGATCAGCGTGGTATCGAGCGGCTTGCCTTCAAGCGTTTTCACATTGCCGCTGCGCGACAGATATCTGCCGCCATGCTTGTGGACGAGATCGTGCACCGAGGCGGCGTAAGCCGGCACCCACTGCGGGTCGTTTATCTTGATGTCTGCGATAACGTAGGCGGTCATGGTGGTCTCCTGGTTGCGGTGCACAGGCGTATCCCGTGCAACCGGCCAAAAGGCTCGCATGGCAGGACCCTCGCCAACCAGTCCGCGATCTGTACCGGGGCAGTACAGTTTCCGTACTGGCCGCTTCATTCATGAAGGCCTAATATTCGGTCAGGTTTGAGGGAGAGGCACCAATCATGAGCCAGCACGGATACAAACAATTCTGCCCGCTATCGATGGCCGCTGAGGTGCTGTGCACCCGCTGGACCATGGTGCTGATGCGTGAACTGGTGGCCGGCTCGACCCGCTTCAACGATCTTCGCCGCGGCGTCCCCAAAATGTCGCCGACCCTTCTGTCGCAACGGCTGAAGGAACTTGAGATCGCCGGGATCGTCGAGCGCAAGGAAGTGCCGGGCGAAAAAGGCATCTTCGAATATCGGCTGACGGAAGCCGGCCGGGATTTGCGTCCTGTCGTCGAGGCAATGGGCTTCTGGGGGCAGAAATGGGTCGAGTCCCGGCTGTCGCTGAAGAACCTCGATCCGTCGTTGCTGATGTGGGACATGCGGCGCAATCTAAACCCCTCGCCGCTGCCTGAAGGGCGCACGGTGATACAATTCCTGTATCAGGATCTCCCGGCGTCCAAACGGTCGTGGTGGCTGATCGTCGAGAAGCACGGTGAGGTCGATCTGTGCTGGTACGATCCGGGCTTCGATGTCGATCTCTACGTCTCGACCGACCTGCACACGATGACGGCGATCTGGATGGGAGTGCTGACCGTCGAGAAGGCCGGCGCCAGGGTTGCCCTGACCGGCGACCAGGCCATCGGCAGGAAGATGCAGACCTGGCTCGGCCTCAGCCCATTCGCGGTGGAACCCAAGCGCGCGGCTTAGGAGAATCGGTGCATGTTAGGCGCGCCTGCGGCCCCTGTCATTTGCAAGGTGATAGGGTTGCACGAGGACTTCGGCGGGAATTTTCCATTCCTTGTTCAGTTTGAAGACCATATCCAGGGTGAGTGCGCGCTTTTTGTTCAACACCTCGGTCGCCCGGGGTGATGATCCGATCACCTCGGCCAGCGCCTTCCGCGACAGGTTGAACAGTTCCATGTGCGAATGAATGGCTTCAACGGGATCCGGTGCTTCAATCGGGTAGTGCTTATCCTCATAAGCCTCGATCAGGGTTGCGAGAACGTCGAACCGGTCACCATCGAGAGAGCCGACCTCCGGCTCATTTTCGAAATATTTAGTGATTTCGGCGATCGCCCAATCGTAATCGGCGACGGTCTTAATGGGTCGAATGTTTTCCATCACACCTTCTCCGGATCAATCTTGTCATACTCTTTGTGCGTGCCGACGAATTTGATCAGAACGCGGTGAAACTTGTAGGCGACGTGGACAATCAAACGATACTTGTTGCCGCTAATGTCGAAAATGATGCGATTGTCACCGACGAAATCAACTGTCGCTCCAAACGCATCCTTGACGTCAGCCGGGGTCTTCCAATCAGCATTCCCGACAGCCACATACCAAGCCGTCAAAGGAGCTTCGGCCTGATTGTGTTTTGCCCAAATCCTTCAGCGCCTTCTTGGCAATTATCTGCATGACCTGATATAGCAAATTCCCAAATTGGGAACAAGAGGATTTTCCCAAATTGGGAAAGGCAAGTGAGGTTCTCCAGGCACTTGTCAGGAAACGGGTGGCGGGGCCGGCTTGTGGTGGCTTCAATGCGGTCATGTTCATCACCCTGGCCAAGAATCTGAAGTCCGCGCCGCTGCAAATCACCGACGATCCGCGCTGGGCGCGCATCGTCGCGCGCGACAAATCCGCCGACGGCGCATTCTGGTATTCGGTGGCGACGACGGGCGTCTATTGCCGGCCTTCCTGTCCGTCTCGGCGCGCCAATCCGAAAAATGTGCAGTTGCACGACACGCTGGACCAGGCCAGGGCGACCGGTTTTCGCCCGTGCCGGCGCTGCGATCCACATGGCCCGTCGCTCGAGGCCGGCAACGCGGCGATGGTCGCCGCTGCCTGCCGCAGGATCGAGCAGAGCGAGGAAGAACCCTCGCTGGCTGAATTGGCGGATGCCGCCGGCCGCAGCGCCGGTTATTTCCACCGCATCTTCAAGGCCGTCACCGGGCTGACGCCGAAGGATTTTGCCGCCGCGCACCGTGCCGCCAGGGTCCGCCAGGGCCTGGAAGACGGCGCCAGCGTGACGACGGCGATTTACGATGCCGGTTTCAACTCAAGCGGACGTTTTTACGAGAAATCCACTGGCATGCTCGGCATGACGCCGACGCGCTATCGCGCCGGTGGCGCCGACGAAGAGATCCGCTTCGCCGTTGGCGAGACCTCGCTCGGCACCATCCTGGTCGCGTCCAGCCAGAAGGGCGTCGCCTCGATCCTGCTCGGAGACGATCCCGACGCGCTGGTGCGCGACCTGCAGGATCGTTTCCCCAGGGCACGGCTGATCGGTGGCGACCGCGACTACGAGGCGCTGGTCGCCCGCGTCGTCGGTTTCGTCGAGGCTCCGGCGCTCGGCCTCGACCTGCCGCTCGACGTCCGCGGCACGGCGTTCCAGCAGCGCGTCTGGCAGGCCTTGCGCGCCATCCCCGCCGGCCAAACGGTTTCCTATGCGGAGATCGCGCATCGCATCGGCGCACCTAAGGCGACCCGCGCCATCGCCGCCGCCTGCGCCGCCAACAATCTTGCCGTCGCCATTCCCTGCCACCGCGTCATCCGCAAGGACGGCGCACTTTCCGGCTACGCCTGGGGCGCGGAGCGCAAGCGCGCGCTGCTCGACCGCGAGGCAGCGTCCGACAATGCCAACCGGTCGGTGCGGGCCTGACGAGGACCGGCAATGCGCGCGATGGCAAGGTCTCCCACCACCGATGCGAACATCCAGACCCAAGCTGCCGGCAGCCGCCGCGCCCCTGACGCGAAATCACGGTTGATGACCGCCATCGGCCAGATGGTCGATGATGGCAAAGCCGAATGGAGCCGCACCGCAACCGGCGAGGTTGAGTTGCGCCTGTCATCAGGCGAAGTGTTCGTGCTGGGCGAAATTTCCGTCACCCGTGTCGCATGACGTCCTCAGGCGAAGTGCCAATGATCCAAATCAGCGCTCTACGGCGCCCCCTCTGTCCTGCCGGACATCTCCCCCACTTGTGGGGAGATTGGCTGTCATCGCGACCTTCTCCAATCTCCAACGTTTCAGGACGAGAGCCGGCGCAGGAACTGCCAATCTCCCTCCTTGTGGGGAGATGTCCGGCAGGACAGAGGGGGGCGCCGTAGAGCACCTGCCTTGGGGATTCGAATTTGAAAGCAAGCACCGGAGTGAGACACGGCTGGTAGGTGGCTAGGGTTCAGGCACAGACAAAAGGAGTGAAGGCAATGAACCTCGTACAAACCAATATTCCGGCGACAGTCACCAAGCTCGCCGCCCTCGATATCATAACCTACGCCATCGGCGAATCCGCGATCGGTAAAATCCTGGCGGCACGCAGCCAGATCGGCGTCTGCGCCATCCTGATCGGCTCGGACGCCGACGCGCTGGAGCGGGATCTTGGCCATCGCTTCCCGGGCAAGCTACTGGTCGAAGACCGGGCCACCTTGCGCGACGATCTCGCGGCAATCGCGCGCTTCGTCGAAATACCTGGCGTCGGTCTCGACCTGCCGCTCGACCTGCGCCGCGGCACGCCATTCCAGCAGCGCGTGTGGGAGGCGCTCCGAGGCATCCCGTGCGGCGCCACCATCACCTACGCCGCGCTGGCCCAGCGCCTCGGCCAGCCGGACGGCGCCCGTGCCGTGGCGACGGCCTGTGCGGCCAACGCGATTGCGCTGGGCATTCCCTGCCACCGTGTTGTCCGCGCCGACGGCACGCTGTCGGGCTACCGCTGGGGCCTCGAGCGCAAGCGCGCTCTGATCGACAAGGAGGCTACGATATGAATGCCCATGCTAGGGTTGCCGCATCGGCGGTTGAAGCTGCTCAGACGCGTGTCGCCGGTTACGACTGGCCCGCCCTTGCAGCCGAACTCGACGGTTTCGGCTGCGCGGTGATTGAAAAGCTGCTGTCGCCCGAAGAATGCCGGGAGATCGCCGGCCTCTATCCCAAAGAAGAGCATTTCCGCAGCCACATCCATATGGCCAGGCACGGCTTCGGCAAGGGTGAGTACCGCTATTTCCGCTATCCCTTGCCCGACCTTCTGGGCGGCCTGCGCAGCGCGCTCTATCCCAGGCTGGCCGAGGTCGCCAATCGGTGGAACGAGCGGATGGGGCAGGCCATGCGTTATCCCGCGACGCATGCCGCGTTTCTCGATCAGTGTCATGCCGCCGGCCAGACGCGGCCGACGCCGCTGCTGCTGCAATATGTGCCTGGCGACTTCAACTGCCTGCACCAGGATCTCTATGGCGACCTCGCTTTCCCGCTGCAGGTGGCGATCCTGCTCTCCGAACCGGGCCAGGATTTCACCGGCGGTGAGTTCGCGCTGACCGAGCAGCGGCCGCGCATGCAGAGCCGGGTCGAGGTGGTGCCGCTGCGCCAGGGCGACGCCGTTGTCTTTGCCGTCCACAACCGGCCGGTGCAGGGCACCAAAGGCAATTACCGCGTCAACCTGCGTCATGGCGTCAGCCGGCTGCGCTCAGGCATGCGCCACACGGTCGGGATTATTTTTCACGATGCGAAGTGAGCAGGGAGAAGATGGAGGTCCCCCTCACCCCGCCGGTGCATAGCGACTGACCACCATGCCACAGTCATAGGTCTTCGAGCCGAGCAGCCGCAGGTTTCTAAAACCGCCCTGATCAAAAATCCGGCGGCCCGCACCCAGCACCGCCGGGTTGATGAAAAGCTGAAACTCGTCGACCAGCCCGGCCGCAATCAGCGCCGACGCGAAACCGGCGCCGCCGAACACGGCCATGTCGCCGCCCTCGCCCGCTTTCAGCGCATTGACTTCGCGCGGCAGGTCGCCGCTGGCCACGCTCGTGCGCTCCCAGGCCGGCTCCCCGGCCGATTGCTTGAGCTTATCACTGAGCACCACCTTGCGGGCGTCGACGATGCGTTGCGCAAAGGCGTAGAACGGATCGTGCGGAAACTTCTTGGCGGCATTGCCCCAATGGGTGAGATAGCCCTCCTGCGCCATCTTGCGGCTGAGCAGGATGGTATCGACGCCTGTGAAGACAGCGTTGAAGTCCTGCTTCAGCTCATCGTCCCAAGCGCTCTCGTCACCCCACTCCCAGAGCTGCCAGGAATGGTCCTCGGTGGCGCCGACAAAGCCGTCGACCGACATCTGCATCTGCAGGACCAGCTTTTTCACCGTCATTCTCCTCACGGCTATCGCAAAACAGTTTACATTTGGAACTGTTGACGCAAGGCCAAAACGATGTCAATAGTAAAGTGATTTAGAAATGGAACCATAGATGGCGACGCGCGAAAAATCCGACTGCCCGATCAACCTGTCGCTCGAACTCATCGGCGACCGCTGGACGCTGCTCATCATCCGCGACATGGTCTTCGCCGGGAAAAAGCACTTTCGCGAATTCCTGCAATCCGACGAAGGCATCTCCTCGCGCACGCTGGCCGAGCGACTGCAAACGCTTCAGGACGAAGGCATCCTCACCAGAAGCGACGACCCGACGCATGGCTTGAGAACGGTCTACCGGCTGACCGAAGCAGGCATCGACCTATTGCCGGTGCTGGCGACGCTCGGCGCCTGGGGCAGCAGGCACCGCAAGGCCGACGAGAGATTGGAC
>NZ_RZRP01000176.1:0-8980 GCF_003997795.1 Mesorhizobium sp. M7A.F.Ca.US.005.03.2.1
GCAGCGCGCTGTAGACGCCGGCATTGCCGACCGGCTTCAGCAGCTGCGCATCGGCCTTATGCGACAGCGCCCATTCGATGCGGCCCGGCGCCTCGGAACCGATCAGCGCCACCAGCGGCATCGGTGCCTCGCCCGGCTTCCACGGAAACTGCTCGTCAAAGCCGAGATCGGCGTCGAAGAAGACGAAATCGGCGGCCAGCGCCTCGGGCGGCAGTTCCGGCCAGCAATCCAGCGTGATCAGCCCGATGGCCGACAATTGCCTGGTGATCGCCTGCACCGTCGGATGCGGGCGATGCAGGATAAACGCCCTGGCGCCGCCGAGATTGGGGATGCGTGGGGCTCTGGTCACGACACCACCCTCAGGCGCGGGCGGCCGAATGTTTTTGCCGGGTCGTAGCGCGACAGATACGGATCCGGCGCGACTTCGTCTTCGCGGCTGACGACCTCGAAGAAGCCGTCCGCGATGCGCCCGATGATCACCGGCAGTGTCGCATGCTGCGAGTGGGCGTCGATGGCGATCGGACCGAGCCGGGTGGAGAAGCGGCGTTCGGCGAAGGCTTTGGAGAATTCCGCCGGACCGGCGTCGGGATTGCTGGAAAGCACGTCGGCCATCACCTGCACCGAGGCATAGGCGGAGGCCTCGAAGGATGAGGCAAAGGCAGCCGGGCGCGGCGCGAAATACGGCCCGACCGACAGATGTCCCTTGCCGGATTCACCGATCGCCGGCAGCTCACCTTCGGTCAGGTTGCAGGAGATGACGGGACAGGTCTCGGGACTGAAGGCGGCATCCTCGTGACCTAGGTCGCGATAGGCCGCGAGGAAGGCGTAGGACGAGGTGCCGATCAAATTGTTGAGGATGAAGTTCGGCCGCGTGGCGCGGATCTCCGCGATCAGCCGCGACACGTCGGTCTCGCCGATGCGCAGGTAGCGTTCGCCCAGCACCTTGCCGCCGGCATCCGCGATCAGGTCGCGCGCGACGCGATTCATCTCCCAGCCCCAGATGTAGTTCGAGCCGAGCAGGAAGCCGTTGGCGCCGAAACGCGGCACGACATGCGCCATCAGCGGCACCAGATGCTGGTTGGGGCAGGCGTGCATGTAGACGACATGCTCATTGGCTTCGAAGCCCTCATAGGGGCAGGCGTACCAGAGCATGCCGCCGGCTTTCTCCAAGACCGGAATGGTTTCCTTGCGGCTCCAGGAGGTGACGCAGCCGATGACATGGCGTGCGCTGCTGGTCTTGAAGATATCTTCGCAAAGCGTTGCGTAGCGGTCCGCATTGCTTTGCGGATCGCGCTCCACCGGCACCAGTTCGATGGCTGAGCTGCGATCGGCGTTGATGTCGGCTATGGCGCGCATGGCGCCGATGCGGCACGCATCGGATACGAGCTGATAGCTCCCCGAGCGGGAATACAGGATGCCGATCTCGATGCGCCGTTTCAAACAGGACCCCAAAATGACAATGCCCCGCAGCCTGCGCCGGAAGGGCGAGGCATACGAGGCATTTTTGCCGCCCGGCGATCAGAGCCGGTATTTTGCGCTAGCGTATTCGGTCCGGCGGGTCAGTCAAGCCCTCAACGACATTTGCATGACCTGCCATCGCCGTTTCGCTGCCGCCGGCTATTTGGCCGCCGGCCTCTGGCCGTGTTGGCGGGCATAGGTCACACAGGCGTCCACCGTGCTGACACAAAGCGCGTCGCGCCTGTTCGGCAAATTGTTGTCGCCGGCATAGGCAACTTCGGCGACACGGCCATCGACCATGCGAATTTGCGTATCGCAATAGCCGCCGGGAGCGACATTGACGGAGCCGCCGACCGCCGGGATCGCGCCGACCGCCAACGTCGGAACCACAATGCTGAGATTGCCGCGCTGGACGATGCGCTTGTAGGTCCAGATCTGGCCCGATTGGCCGGCGTCGGCGGTGGCGGTCGGAAACCCGGCGCACATTCGAACATCGGCTTCGCTGAGGCCGACCATCTCCTTGCGGGCAGCCGCCGCCGTTGGATCAACCTTGGCGATACGCGACGTATCGTCGGGAACGACGCAGGAAGACTGGATGCCGACACAGAGAGCAGCGAGGCCAAGCTTTCGAATGCAGGAAAATGTCATGCCGACTGTCAGATTTGCCCGATTGTCAGATTTTGCGTGGCGCCCGCCGCTCCTTTCTACCTAGGCAGACAGGCGAGCGGATCAACCCGTTCAGCTTCACGAAAAAGTGGCTGTGGCTGCATCATGGCCGGTCGGGAAGCCAACGCCCTGGCGGAAGCGGGCTCGCGCCGGAACGGCGCGCCAAGGGCCGCATCCATGGTCACCCATCAATGACCCTGCAACTGTTTCCGCCGCCAGGACGCGGGCGCTTCGCCGACCCGCGCGCGAAAGAATCGTGAAAAATACGCCGGGTCGTCGAAGCCGATCTCGTAGGCGATGTCCTCGACCGAGCGTACGGTGAACAACAGCAGCCGCTTGGCCTCCAGCAGCCGTCGCTCACTGACGACGCGTTTGACGCCGCTGCCCAGCACCGCGCGGCTGGCCTTGTCGAGAAGATGCGGCGTCGTGGCCAGCGCCTCGACGTAGCGATCAACAGGCCAGTTGTCGCGGAAATGCGCATCGGCGAGCCGGCGCAGCCCCAACGCCAGTGAGGCATCCGAAGACGCCGTGGCACCCTTTGTCTCGGGACTGAGGCGCGCGATGTGGGAGAGCGCGACGGCGATCAGCGCCTGCAGGACCCTGTCATTGCCGGCTTGCGCCTCGGCGTATTCGGCGGCGATCATCTCCAGCACCGCCGCCAATCTGGCCCACGCTGCGTGCTGCGGCAGGCCGTCGGCAAAGACCGGCCGGTCCAGCGGCAGCAGGCTGTGAGCCGCGATGGCCGCAAGCGCGCCGTCGGCGACCGAGACGACGATGGCGTCGGTGCCGGGGCCGATCGAGAAGCCGTGCACGATAGTGCTCGGCACGAAACTCACGGCAGGCGCCGAAAAGTCCCAGGATCGGTCTTCGATACGGTAGGTACCGGAGCCGCTGGTCCAGAAGGTGATCTGACCCATCTGCGGGTGCTTGTGCGCGGCGACCTCACCAAGATGGATATTGCTGCGCGCAAGCACCGTCTCGACATGCAGAAAACCGACATCGAGCGGCCGCACCGGCTCGCCATAGACGAAGAAGTCGGGGATGGATCTCTGGCTCATGACGCCGGAAAAAGTCCAATCGGTTTTGCCGTTCCGTCCATAACCGATCGATGCCCAGGGCGCTAGGGTTACGGCTTAAGAGGAGGACCATCATGCGATCAGAAGACTTCCGCACCGATAAGGCACGCCCATTCACCGGGGCCGAGTATCTGGAGAGCCTGCGCGATGGCCGCGAGGTCTATATCAACGGCGAACGCATTGCCGACGTCACCACGCATCCGGCGATGCGCAATTCGGCGCGGTCGCTGGCGCGCCTCTACGACGCCCTGCATGATCCAAGGCGGCGGGACGCGCTGACCTCGCCGACCGACACCGGCTCGGGCGGCTACACCCACAAATATTTCCGCGTTGCCAAGTCTTCCGCCGAGCTTGTTGCCCAGCAGGCGGCGATCGCGGAGTGGTCGCGCATGTCCTATGGCTGGATGGGCCGCACGCCCGACTACAAGGCGGCGCTGATGAACACGCTCGGCGCCAATGCCGACTGGTACGGGCCGTTCAAGGACAATGCCCTGTCCTGGCACAAACGCGCGCAGGAAGCCGCGTTGTTCATGAACCACGCCATCGTCAACCCGCCGATCGACCGCCACAAGCCGGCCGAACAGGTGAAGGACGTCTTCGTCCACATCACCAGGGAGACGGACGCCGGCATCTACGTGTCCGGCGCCAAGGTGGTGGCGACGTCCTCGGCGCTGACGCACTACAATTTCCTGGCGCAAGGGTCGGCGACGGTGACCGAGGATCCGTCGCTGTCGGTGATGTTCATCGTGCCGATGAATGCGCCGGGGATAAAGATGTTCTGCCGCGTCTCCTACGAGCAGACGGCCAACACGGTGGCGGCACCCTTCGACTATCCGCTGTCGTCGCGCTTCGACGAGAACGACGCGATCCTGGTGCTCGACAATGTCTTCATCCCCTGGGAGGACGTTCTGGTGCTGCGCGATGCGCAAAAAATCCTGTCCTTTCATCCGGCCTCCGGCTTCATGCACGGCTACTGCTTCCAGGGCTGCACGCGCTTCGCCGTCAAGCTCGACTTCCTCGCCGGCCTGCTGGCCAAGGCGCTGCGCGCCACCGGCGGCGATGCTTTCCGCGGCAACCAGGCGGCACTGGGCGAGGTCATTGCGCTCAGGCACATGTTCTGGAGCTTTTCCAACGCCATGGCCTACAACCCGATCCCGTGGGCGAATGGCGCGGTGCTGCCCAATCTGGAAGCCGCGCTTGCCTACCGCACCTTCATGTCGGAAGCCTATCCGCGCGTCATCGACACCGTGCGCCGGGTGATCGCCTCGGGGCTGATCTACCTACCGTCGTCGGTGCGCGACTTCAACAACCCCGAGATCGACAAATATCTGGCGCAATATGTGCGCGGCTCCAACGATATGGGCCACATCGAACGCATCAAGATCATGAAGCTGTTGTGGGATGCGACCGGCACCGAGTTCGGCGGCCGCCACGCGCTCTATGAGCTCAACTATGCCGGTGCGCCGGAAGAGGTACGGCTGCAGGTGCTGAAAGGCGCCGAGCGCGGCGGGCGGCTGAAGGCGATGGAAGAGCTGGTCGACACCTGCATGGCCGATTATGACGAGAATGGCTGGACCGGCGATACCTGGTTCAATCCGCTTGTCTCAACGGCCGAGTGAAATCACATGGCCACGCAGATTTCGAAAGCCGATTTCCGCGACGCCATGGCGAGGGTCTGCGCGCCGGTCAACATCGTCACCACAGACGGGCCGGCAGGACGCGGCGGCTTCACCGCCACCGCCATGTGCAGCGTCTCCGACGAGCCGCCGACGCTGCTCGTGTGCATGAACGGGCGCTCGACGCAGGCCGCCATGTTCCTGTCCAACCGGCGCTTCTGCGTCAACGTGCTGACGCATGACCACATGCATCTGGCGGGAAAGTTCGCCGGCGCGACCAGGGACATGGAGGCGCGCTACGCCTCGGCGCGTTGGCAGACGCTGACCTCCGGCACGCCGGCGCTGTCGGATGCGATCGTCAACTTCGATTGCGAGATCGAGACTGTGCATGTCGTCGGCACGCACAATGTCATGATCGGCCGCGTCATCGATGTCCGGCACGGCAGCGGCGGCTCGGCCCTGCTCTATGTCGACCGGAATTATACGCAGCCGACACGGTTGGGCAGCTTTGGCGGGTGAGCCTGGACGAAACGGCCAGGACCGACCGCTCAGCTCTCGCCGTCGATCAAGCTCTCCAAGAGGTCAAGGAGCTGCTCCAGCTTCTCATGCCCAAAACGCTGTTCGATGTCGTCATAGATGACGCGACGCTCGGGCGACAGGGCGTCGATCAGGGCGGAGCCGGCAGGCGCAATGGTCAGCACGACGCGGCGGCCGTCGCCTTCGGCCTTGTTGCGGGTGATGAATTTGCGTCCCTCGAGCGCCTTGATGATGCGCGTCAGGCTGGGCGGCAAAACCGAGGCGCGATCGGCAAGTTCCGTCGCCTCGACCGGGCCGGCTTCGCTGAGCACACGCAGCACGCGCCATTGCTGTTCGGTCACGTCATGCGCCGCAAGCATCGGCCGAAACCGCGCCATCACCGCTTCGCGGGCATGAAGCAGCGCCATCGGCAGGGAACGACGGGTATTTTCAGGCAGCAAAAAAGAGCCTCCCACGCTTGCGATCGAAACAGGCCTTCCCTCGGCCGAATCCGCCAGCCGGGGCCCGTTCCTGCCATCCCGTATCGTTGCGCCAAGGCCGATGCAAGACTTGACTTCGCGGATGCCGCATGTAATTAACGCGTTAACTACAACAAAGCAATAACCCAGGGAAACGAAGCGCCGTGCCTCACTTCTCCATCGAGTATTCGGCCAATCTCGATGCCAAGGTCGATATGGACGAATTGTGCGCGCTGGTGTTGCGCACAGTGCTGGATACCGGGCTGTTCGAGACCGGCGCCGTGCGGGTGCGGGCCTTTCGCGCCGAGGCCTACGCGATGGCCGACAGCCTGCCGGAAAACGCTTTTCTCGACATGTCGTTTCGCATCGGCACCGGCCGCAGCCCGGACGAGAAGAAGCGGACCGGCGAGGCTGTCTTCGCGGCGGTGAGCGAATACCTTGCCGCCCTGTTCGAGACCCCGCATTTCGCCCTGTCGCTCGAAATCCGGGAAATCGACCCGGTGCTCAGCTGGAAGAAAAACGCAATCCACCCGCGGCTGCGCGGCAAGTGACGGAACCCGACATGTCCGACCTGCAAGGCAATCTGAAAAAGGCCGAGGCCTATCTGGCCCGCTTCAAGCGCGATGGCGTTTTGAACCAGATCGGCGGCGAGGCGGTGCCGGCCCTCGATGGCGCGACGTTCGAAACGCTGTCGCCGGTCGACCTCAAGCCGCTGGCAAGCGTCGCGCGCGGCGGCGCCGCCGACATCGACCGCGCCGCCAAGGCGGCGAAGGCGGCGTTCCCAGCCTGGGCGGCCATGCCTGGCGAGGCACGCAAGAAGCTGCTGCACAAAATCGCCGACGCAATCGAAGCGCGCGCCGAGGAGATCGCTTTTGTCGAATGCATGGATACCGGCCAGGCGCTGAAGTTCATGGCCAAGGCAGCGCTGCGCGGTGCCGAGAATTTCCGTTTCTTCGCCGACCGCGCGCCCGAAGCGCGCGACGGCGAGACACTGCGTACGACAGGCCAGGTCAATATGACGACGCGCGTTCCGATCGGCCCGGTCGGCATCATCACGCCGTGGAACACACCGTTCATGCTGTCGACGTGGAAGATTGCGCCAGCGCTGGCGGCCGGATGCACCGTGGTTCATAAGCCGGCTGAATTCTCGCCGCTGACCGCCCGCCTGCTGGTCGAGATCGCCGAGGAGGCCGGCCTGCCGAAAGGCGTATGGAACCTGGTCAACGGCCTTGGTGAAGACGCCGGCAAGGCGCTGACCGAGCATCCCGACATCAGGGCGATCGGTTTTGTCGGCGAAAGCCGCACCGGTTCGATGATCATGAAGCAAGGCGCCGGCACGCTGAAGCGCGTGCATTTCGAGCTTGGCGGCAAGAACCCTGTGATCGTCTTTGCCGACGCCGATCTCGAGCGCGCCGCCGACGCCGCCGTATTCATGATCTATTCGCTGAATGGCGAGCGCTGCACCTCGTCGTCGCGGCTTCTGGTCGAAGCCTCGATCTATGAAAGCTTCACCGCCAAAGTCGCGGAGAGGGCGAAGCGCATCGTCGTCGGCCACCCGCTCGATCCGAAAACGGTGGTCGGGCCGCTGATCCATCCGGTGCATGAAAAGAAGGTGCTGTCCTATATCGACATCGGCAGGTCGGAGGGGGCGACGCTGGCCGTCGGCGGCGGCAAGGTCGATGGACCGGGAGGCGGCTGTTATGTCGGCCCGACCCTGTTCACCAACGTGACCAACGGCATGCGCATCGCGCAGGAGGAGATTTTCGGGCCGGTGCTGAGCGCCATTGCGTTCAACGACGAGGCGGAAGCGCTGGCGCTGGCCAACGACACGCAATACGGCCTGACCGGCTATCTCTGGACCTCTGACGTCACCCGCGCCTTCCGTTTCACCGATGCGCTGGAGGCCGGCATGATCTGGGTTAACTCCGAGAACGTGCGGCATTTGCCGACCCCCTTCGGCGGCGTCAAGAATTCCGGCATCGGCCGCGACGGCGGCGACCATTCCTTCGACTTCTACATGGAGACGAAGAACGTCGCCTTCGCGACGACGGCGCACGCGATCCAGAAACTCGGCGGCTGACCGGAGGAAATCGGATGCCCTTGCCCAAACCCAATCTCTACCCCGCCTTCAACATCGTGCGCCTCAGCCATGTCGAGTTGGCTGTCACCGACCTCGCCAAATCCCGCGCCTTCTATGTCGACACGCTCGGCCTGCAGGTTACCGACGAGACATCAGGCGCCATCTACCTGCGCGCCATGGAGGAACGTGGCCATCACTGCATCGTGCTGCGCAAGGCGACGACGCCGGAAGCGCGCGACCTCGGCTTCAAGGTCTTTTCGGACGAGGACCTCGACAAGGCCGAGTATTTCTTCAAGGGCAAGGGCCTGCCGGTGGAATGGGTCGAGCGGCCCTACCAGTCGCGCACTTTTCGGACGCGCGACCCGCACGGGATTCCGCTGGAGTTCTATGCCCAGATGGAAAGGCTGCCGCCGATCCATCAGAAATATGCGCTCTACAAGGGCGTCAAGCCGCTGCGCATCGACCACTTCAACTGCTTCTCGCCCAATGTCGACGAGTCCGTCGCCTTCTACAACGAGCTCGGTTTTCGCGTCACCGAATACACCGAGGATGCCGCAACCGGGAAGCTTTGGGCAGCTTGGACGCACCGCAAGGGCGGCGTCCACGACATCGCGTTCACCAACGGCATCGGCCCGCGCCTGCATCATGTCGCCTTCTGGGTGCCGACGCCGCTCAACATCATCGACCTGCTCGACCTGATGGCGACCACGGGCTATTTGCCGAACATCGAACGCGGCCCCGGCCGGCACGGCATTTCCAACGCCTTCTTCCTTTATGTCCGCGACCCGGACAACCACCGCATCGAGATCTACTGCTCGGACTACCAGACGGTCGATCCCGACCTCGAGCCGATCAAGTGGGACCTCAAGGACCCGCAGCGCCAGACGCTGTGGGGCGCACCGGCGCCGAAAAGCTGGTTCGAGGAGGGCAGTGCGTTTGCCGGGGCGGAGGCGCGCCAGCCGGATTTGGCGGCTTCGCCGATCATTGCGCCGTGAGTGGATTCTAATCGATGTCAGCGTTCCTTCGCGCCCCCCTCTGTCTTGCCGGACATCTCCCCCTCAAGGGGGGAGATTGGCTAGGCCCATGGTC
>NZ_RZRP01000177.1:0-8923 GCF_003997795.1 Mesorhizobium sp. M7A.F.Ca.US.005.03.2.1
ACATCACGCCGATCGTGTCGAAACGCAGCGTCACCAAGGCGGTCCTGGCACCGGCGCGCGCGGCAGCGCTGGCCGCCTCGCAACCCGCGTGGCCGCCGCCCACCACAACCACATCATAGCGATTGGTCATTTCCAAACGTCCTGGACTCAGAAGAATGAGGGACACATGTCCCTGCGGAGCGACGCTGTCAAGAAAACTCCGCGACAAGTTTCACGTGAAACAGCCGCGCCGCCAGTTAGCTCAGTGTTTCACGTGAGTCATCGGGGCCGCCTGACACGTTTCGCGTGAGTCATGCAGGCGGCGCAGCGCGGTGGTGGCCCAGATGAAGCCTCCCCGCCTTCGGGGTTCGTCGAAAATCACGAAGGCATGCGGCAAAGCAACATACGATCTAAAGGCAGCTCACGCCGCAGCGACCCAATGTTTCACGTGAGTCATTTCCCGATGCAGAACTGCGAGAAGATCACGTCCAGCATGTCCTCGACGTCGATGGCACCGACGATTCGGCCGAGGCGATCGGCGGCGAGCCGCAACTCCTCGGCGCGCAACTCCTGCTCGTTCATCCGGCCGTCAGTGGCGCGATGCAGATGGCGGTTGGTCTCGCCAAGCAATTCGACGTGGCGAAGGCGCGACGGCAGGACATCGCCGACGCTGCCGGCTGCCTCCGCCGCCCGCTGACCGATCTCCGCCAGCAGTTCCTCCACGCCCGTCCCGTTCTTCACTGAAATGACAAGGTCGTAATCCTCCGTCGCGTCGCTCGCCGCGCGGCTTTCCAGCAGATCGAGCTTGGTGCCGACACGTAAGATCGGCGCTTCGGTCGGCAGCAGTCCAATCTCCCTGGGATCGGCGACATCCCTAAGCAAGAGCAAGAGATCGGCGCCATGCGCCTTGGCCCTCGCCTTGTCGATGCCGATCGCTTCGACCTTCCCCGGCGCATCGCGCAACCCGGCCGTATCCGTGAGCCGAACACGCAGCCCCTGAAGATCAAGTGTCACTTCAAGCAGGTCGCGGGTCGTGCCTGGTTCATCCGTTACTATAGCGGCATCGCGCCGCGCCAGAGCGTTGAACAGACTCGACTTACCGGCGTTGGGGGCACCGAGGATGACGACCTCGAATCCATCGCGAATGATCTCGGCGGCGCGAAATCCGGCGATGTGCCGGTCGATCTCGTCGATCATCGTTCTGACATCGGACCAGACCGTATCCGAAACGGAACCGGGGACGTCTTCCTCGTCGGCGAAATCGATCTCGGCCTCGATCATCGCGCGGGCATGGATCAGCCTGCGGCGCCAGCCGAGATAGAGTTCGCTTTGGGCGCCTCCGGCATTTTGGACCGCGAAGCGCCGCTGCGCCTCCGTCTCGGCATTGACGAGATCCGCCAGCGCCTCGGTCTCGACCAGGTCTACCTTGCCGTTCAGAAAGGCGCGACGCGTGAAT
Source organism: Mesorhizobium sp. M7A.F.Ca.US.005.03.2.1 (assembly GCF_003997795.1). Classification (NCBI taxonomy): domain Bacteria; kingdom Pseudomonadati; phylum Pseudomonadota; class Alphaproteobacteria; order Hyphomicrobiales; family Phyllobacteriaceae; genus Mesorhizobium; species Mesorhizobium sp. M7A.F.Ca.US.005.03.2.1. The sequence goes on from NZ_RZRP01000177.1 coordinate 1,436, forward strand.
TCGCCCGGTTCCGCGTGCCTGACGCCGCCAAAACCGGTCATCGTCTCCAGCATTTTTGCCACAACGGCACGGCCGCCATGAACGTGGAATTCCGCGACGTCCTCGCCGGTGAAACTGGCCGGGCCGGGAAAGAACACAACCAGGCCGGTATCGAGCAATGTCCCGTCAGACGCCCTGAATCGGCGCAGAACCGCCGCGCGGTCCTTAACCATAGTCCCAGCAATCGTTTCGACCACGAATCGAGTCTGCGGGCCGGAAATTCGGATGACGGCGACGCCGGCAGGCAGCCGGCCGCTCGACAGCGCTACGATGGAATCGCCTGAAATCATTTGCCCGCTCTACTGAACCGCCCTAGCTTCACGCCTATCAGCCAATCGCATACGAGTTTGCCCAGTGACGCTGCCCGCGCAAAACCTGCTTGCCGAAGAAGCCAGCCCCTATCTGCAGCAGCACAGCGGCAATCCCGTCCACTGGCGGGCTTGGTCGCCGGCTTCGCTCGAAGAGGCGAAAGCGCTGGATAGGCCGATCCTGCTCTCGGTCGGCTATGCCGCCTGCCATTGGTGCCATGTCATGGCGCATGAAAGCTTCGAAAACGATGGCGTCGCCGCCGTCATGAACCGTCTGTTCGTCAATATCAAGGTCGACCGCGAGGAGCGCCCGGACATCGACCAGATCTATATGGCGGCGCTGTCCTCGATGGGCGAGCAGGGCGGCTGGCCGCTGACCATGTTCCTGACCCCGGACGGCAAGCCGTTCTGGGGCGGCACCTATTTCCCGCGCGAGCCGCGCTACGGCCGCCCCGGCTTCATCCAGGTGATGGAGGCAGTCGACAAGGCGTGGCGGGAGAAGCGGGCGAGCCTCAACCAGAGCGCCGACGGGCTGACGACGCATGTCGAGACGCGGCTCGCCGGTTCGCATGCCAGAACCGTGCTCGACCGCGCCACGCTGGCGGAATTGGCCAAGGGTATCGACGGCATGATCGACCGTGATCTCGGCGGATTGCGCGGCGCGCCTAAATTTCCCAACGCACCGTTCATGCAAACGCTGTGGCTGTCCTGGCTTCGCGACGGCAATGCCGCCCATCGCGACGACGTCCTCAACAGCCTCGAGCAGATGCTGAGCGGCGGCATCTACGACCACATCGGCGGCGGGCTCAGCCGTTACTCGACCGACGCCGAATGGCTGGTGCCGCATTTCGAAAAGATGCTCTACGACAATGCCCAGCTCCTCCGCTTCTGCAACTGGGCCTATGCCGCAAGCGGCAATGAATTGTTCCGGGTGCGAATCGAAGAGACGATCGGCTGGCTGCTGCGCGAAATGCGCGTCGACGGCGGTGCCTTTGCCGCCAGTCTCGATGCCGACAGCGACGGCGAGGAAGGTCTGTTCTACACCTGGAACCGCCACGAGATCGAAGCCGCCCTTGGCGACGATTCCGCATTGTTTTTCAAGCACTTCACGCTCTCCAGCCCGCATGGCTGGGAAGGCAAGCCGGTCGTCCACCAAACGCTGTCTCAGCAATCGCAATATGTGATCCACCGCGAAGAGATCAGCGCGCGCAAGGCGAAACTCCTTGCTGTCCGGGAAGAGCGGGTCAGGCCCGGCCTTGACGCAAAGACCCTCATCGACTGGAACGGCCAGATGATCGCAGCGCTTGCCGAGGCCGGCCGGGCGCTGGCGCGGCCTGACTGGATCGATGTGGCGGCAAAGGCCTTTGCCTATATCAGCTCTGGCAGCCGCGACGGCCGTCTGCCGCATTCGATGCTCGGCGCCAGAAAACTGTTCCCGGCTTTGTCCAGCGACTATGCCGCTATGACCAACGCCGCGATCTCGCTGTTCGAGGCCACCGGGGATTGGAGCTATGTCGACCAGGCCGGCCAGTTTGTCGGGCAGCTCGAGCATTGGCACGCCGACGCCGAGAAGACAGGTTACTACCTGACTGCTTCCGACAGCACCGACGTGCCGATCCGCATCCGCGGCGATGTCGACGAAGCCATTCCCTCCGCTACCGGCCAGATCATCGAGGCGCTGGTCAGGCTCGCCTCCGTCACCGGCAATCTCGAGCTGCAGGAGAGAGCCTGGCACGTCGCCGAGCATGCCGCCGGCCGCGCGACGCAGCAGGCCTATGGCCAGGCCGGCATCGTCAATGCCTGCGCGCTGGCAATCGAGCCGCTCAAGCTGGTGTTGGTGGATGAGTTCACAGATCCAAAGCTCGTTCCGGTTGCGAATCGAACCCCGGACCCGCGCCGCATCGACATCGTCGTGCCGATCGGTACGGCAGCGAATCGACCCTTGCTACCCGGTGGAATCCTGCCGCCGACCGACAAGGCAGGTGCATGGTTGTGTACAGGGCAGGTTTGTTTGCCGGCGGTGACGGATGCTGAAGAGCTCGAGCGATTGTTGCGACGGCGATAGTTTTGCTAACCGCCGGCGAGAGACGCCCCCTCTGGCCTACCGGCCATCTCCCCCTCAAGTGGGGAGATCGGCAGCTTCGCTGTTCCGCTCACCTTACGGCGTTGATAATTGCCGAAAGCGACCAAGGGCATAATCTCCCCCTAGAGGGGGAGATGCCCGGCAGGGCAGAGGGGGGCGCGAAGGATCGCTACCCCATCCCCTTACGTGTTCATCGAATCGAAGAAATCCGCATTGGTCTTGGTCTGCTTCAGCTTGTCGATCAGGAACTCGATCGCGTCGGTGGTTCCCATCGGCGCCAGGATGCGGCGCAGCACGAAGATCTTCTGCAGGTCCTGCTTGGAAACCAGCAGGTCTTCCTTGCGGGTGCCGGACTTCAGGATGTCCATGGCCGGATAGATGCGCTTGTCGGCCACCTTGCGGTCGAGCTGGATTTCGCAGTTGCCGGTGCCCTTGAACTCTTCGAAGATGACTTCGTCCATGCGGCTGCCGGTATCGATCAGCGCGGTGGCGATAATGGTCAGCGAACCGCCTTCCTCGATGTTGCGGGCGGCGCCGAAGAAGCGCTTCGGCCGCTGCAGCGCGTTGGCGTCGACGCCACCGGTCAGCACCTTGCCGGATGACGGCACGACGGTGTTGTAGGCGCGGCCGAGACGGGTGATCGAATCGAGCAGGATGACGACGTCGCGGCCATGTTCGACCAGGCGCTTGGCCTTCTCGATGACCATTTCGGCGACCTGCACGTGGCGCACCGCCGGCTCGTCGAAGGTCGAGGAGATCACCTCTCCCTTCACCGAGCGCTGCATGTCGGTCACTTCTTCCGGCCGCTCGTCGATCAGCAGCACGATCAGATAGCATTCCGGGTGGTTGGCGGTGATCGAGTGGGCGATGTTCTGCATCAGAACCGTCTTGCCGGTACGCGGCTGCGCGTTGATCAAGGCGCGCTGTCCCTTGCCGATCGGCGCCACCAGGTCGATCACACGGGCCGAGATGTCCTTGGTGGTGACATTCTCGATCTCCATCTTCAGCCGCTTGGTCGGATAGAGCGGCGTCAGATTGTCGAAGTGGATCTTGTGACGGATCTTCTCGGGATCGTCGAAATTGATGGTGTTGACCTTGAGCAGCGCGAAATAGCGCTCGCCCTCTTTCGGGCTGCGGATCGGCCCTTCGACCGTATCGCCGGTCTTCAGCGAAAAGCGCCGGATCTGCGACGGTGAAATATAGATATCGTCGGGACCTGGCAGGTAATTGGCGTTGGCGGAGCGCAGGAAGCCGAAACCGTCCTGCAGCACCTCGACCACGCCATCACCGATGATCTCGATCTCCTGGGCGGCCAGCTTCTTCAGGATCGCAAACATCAGCTCCTGCTTGCGCATGACGCTGGCGTTTTCGACCTCCAGCGATTCGGCATAAGCGATCAGCTCTGGCGGTTTCTTGTTCTTGAACTCGGCGAGTTTCATTTCTTGCATAGACGGACCTTGAATAGATGGAGTCTGGGTAGGCTTTGGGAAAATATCGGCGGGATGCGACAAATGCCGGGCGCGGCCGAAAACAACGAGGGGCGGCGCATGACGGGAAGGAAGACCCGTCTTTTATCGTCGGTCGGGTGAAAGAGCAAGCTGCGTTTTGCATGGCCTATGAAGGCCTAAACGCATCAATGCCTGTCGTAGTCTCCTGGCCGTTTTTGGGTAACATGCATCAGAACGGCTTGACCACCACCAGGATGACGATTGCGATCATCAGCAATGTGGGGATCTCGTTGACCATCCGCCAGTGCCTGGCCGGTTTTTCATTACGGTCCTCGGCGAATTTGCGCACCGCACCGGCCAGATAGCCATGCATGGCCGACAGCAAAAGCACCGCTCCGATCTTGGCGTGAAGCCAGCCGCCCTGGAAACCAAAGCCTTTCCAGGCAAGCCACAGGCCGAACACCCAGGTGACGATCATCGCCGGATTAATGATGCCGCGCAGCAGGCGCCGCTCCATCACCTTGAAGGTTTCCGACTGCACCGAGCCCTTCTCGGCATCGGCGTGGTAGACCAGCAGCCGCGGCAGATAGAGCATGCCCGCCATCCACGAGATGACGGCGAGGATATGGATCGCCTTGGCCCAGGGGTAGAAACTGTCGGGTGCCGCGAAATACAAAAGCGCGGTGAAAACGATCAGCACGGCGATACCTGATATCATGCGCATCATCGCCTGGCCGGTGCTGTTCGTGTTGTTCATCTGAGCCATCAGCGTGTCGCGCTCCGCACCTGTTTCACCATCGCCTCGACATGGGCGATCGGCGTCTCCGGCGTGATGCCGTGACCGAGGTTGAAGATCAGCGGGCCGTCTCCCAGCGCTCTCAGGATCGCCTCGACGCCATCCGACAGCGCCTTGCCGCCAGCCACGAGCCGCAAGGGATCGAGATTGCCCTGAACCGCACCCGAGCGCTGCAATTCCTTCGCCGCAATCAGGGGCACCGTCCAGTCGATGCCCAGCGCCGTTACGCCGGTCTTCTGTCGATAGGTCCGGTAGCGCGCACCGGCGCCCTTGGGAAAACCGATGATCGGGACATCGGGATAAACCGCCCGCACCCGGCCAACGATCTCGGCCATCGGCTGAACGCAGAACAAATCGAAAGTTTCATCGTCCAGCACGCCGGACCAGGAATCGAAAATCTGCACCACATCCGCGCCCGCCTCGATCTGGCGGATGAGATAGGCGGCCGAATGTTCGGCAAGCACCTTCAGCAATCGTTGAAAGGCCACCGGCTCGCGATAGGCAAAAAGCCGCGCCGGCGCCTGGTCGGGCGTGCCATGGCCGGCAATCATGTAGGTCGCCACCGTCCACGGCGCGCCGCAGAAGCCGATCAGGGTTGTCTCGTCGGGCAATTTGGCCCGCAACCGGCGAACCGTCTCGTAGACCGGTTCGAGATTCACGTGAAACACCTTGCCCTCCAGAGCCAGAATCTCCGGCGCGGTGATCGGCGTCAGCAGCGGCCCTCTGCCCTCTTCGAAGCGGACGTCACGGCCAAGCGCATGCGGAACGACAAGGATATCGGAAAACAGGATCGAAGCATCGAAGCCGAAGCGCTCGATCGGTTGCAAGGTCACTTCGACGGCAAGGTCTGGATCATAGCAGAGATCGAGGAACGAGCCTGCTCGCCTGCGTGTCTCCCGATACTCCGGCAGATAACGCCCTGCCTGACGCATCATCCAGAGCGGAGGCGGAAAATGAGCCTTGCCCTTCAGGACATCCAGCATGATCCGGTTCTGGGGCATCGAGCGCTCGCTTCTCCCGGCCTCTTCTATAATCAAAGATTCTTATATCTAAGATTCTTCTGATTCTAAGAGTCTGTTGGTTCTGGTGATTGCCACCTGTCCCGCTTTGCCCCGGAAAACACCAGCCAACATATTGTCGCGTGCTTCTTTTTCCCAGATGTAGGGTTCTGGGGATAGGTCGGAATCGATCAATCGAGTCAAAGCGTTAGGCGGAGCGGTGAAAGGCAGGTCCTGTGGACGGACTGTAGGCGAAAAAAGCCGTCCCCAAACTTGTCCCCAGTCGCCCGACGAAGCTGACAGCGCATCGAATTGTGGACAAACTGCCATCTGATACAGTCGCCTCCGACCGACCCGTCTTTTCATCCCGCTTTATCCACAGAAGCCCACAGCCCCAGGTGACCCCCTGTGAACAAACCCCAGAGCTTCTTCCACCTGCACCTGATTTCCGACGCGACCGGCGAAACGCTGCTCGCCGCCGGCCGGGCGGCTTCGGCACAATACAAGGATGCGCGCGCCATCGAGCATATCTATCCGCTTATCCGCACCGAAAAGCAGGTGGCGAAGGTGTTCGAGGACATAGAGGAAGAGCCGGGCATCATCCTCTATACGGTCGTGGACCAGAAGCTGGCGCGCGGCATCGACGAGCGCTGCGCGGCCATGGGCCTGCCCTGTGTGTCGGTGCTGGAGCCGGTGCTGACCGTGTTCCAGTCCTATCTCGGCACCCCCGCCGGCCGCCGCGTCGGCGCCCAGCATGTTCTCGACGCCGAATATTTCCGCCGCATCGATGCGCTCAATTTCACCATGGACCATGATGACGGCCAGCTGCCGCTCAACATGGACGATGCCGATGTCGTGCTGATCGGCATTTCTCGCACGTCGAAGACGCCGACCAGCATCTACCTCGCCAACCGCGGCATCAAGACCGCCAACATCCCGATCGTGCTCGGTGTGCCGGTGCCGGAAAGCCTGGTTGCCGCCAGCAAGCCGCTCATCGTCGGGCTGATCGCCACCGCCGAGCGCATCTCGCACGTCCGGCAAAACCGCATCCTCGGCAACAGCAGCTCGTATGAGGCATCAGACTATGTCGATCGCGCGGCGATCAGCGAAGAGCTCGCCTACGCCCGTAAGATCTGCACGCGCCATGGCTGGCCGATGATCGACGTCAGCCGCCGCTCGATCGAGGAAACGGCGGCGGCCATCGTTGCCCTGCGGGGGAAGAATAGATAGGGCAGGTAAGATAAGTGAGCACCAGCACCCCTCATCCGACCTCGCTTCGCGAGGCCACCTTCTCCCACAAGGGGAGAAGGAAGAACGTGGCACCGTCGTCTCCGCAAGATACCGCCAGTTGGCGATTTGCAGCGGCGTACGCGCGGGACTTCCCTTCTCCCCTTGTGGGAGAAGGTGGCCGAGCGAAGCTCGGTCGGATGAGGGGTGCGTGACGGAGCGCCAACATGGGTGAATCAGCATGACCGAAAAACTTATCCTCGCTTCCGGCAGTCCGTTCCGCAAGGCGATGCTGGTCAATGCCGGCATCGATGTCGAGGCGGTGCCGGCCGATGTCGACGAGCGCGCGCTCGAGTCGCCTTTGCAGGATAGCGGCGTCTCGCCCGAGGACGTCGCCCTGGTGCTGGCCGAGGCTAAGGCGACCGAAGTCAGCGAGCGCAGGCCGGGCGCCCTGGTGCTGGGCTGCGACCAGACGCTGTCGCTCGGCGACGAGGTGTTCCACAAGCCGGCTGACATGGAGGGTGCCCGCCGTCATTTGCTGGCGCTGTCGGGCAAGACCCATCAACTCAACAGCGCCGCCATGCTGGTT
>NZ_RZRP01000178.1:0-8921 GCF_003997795.1 Mesorhizobium sp. M7A.F.Ca.US.005.03.2.1
GATCGGCAACCAGCGCCTTGCGCGCAGCCGCGCCATCGGCGCGACGCAGCGCCGCGAGCATTTCGTCGTGATGGTCCAGGCCCAGGCCGTAGGTCACGTCGGAGCGGACGATGTTCAGAAACGGTCCTGCCTGCAGCCACAATTTCTCGATGATCTGCTGGATGAGAGGTGAACGCGCGGCATGGTACATCGTGAAATGGAAGCGCCTGTTCAGGCCGAGATAATTAGCCATGACATTGCTCTCGACGCATTCGCGCATCAGCCCGTTCAGCTTCGCCAATTCATCGAGTTCTTCGGGCGTGATGGTCGTCGCGGCCCACTCGGCCGCCGTCCCTTCGACGCTGCAGCGCACACGCACCAGATCCGAAATACGCGCCACCGTGGCCTCAGGGACAATGACGCCCCGATTTGGGTGGTCGAACATCGCCTCGTCGCTGACGAGTTGCCGCAAGGCCTCGCGCACCGGCATGGCGCTGGTCCGGTACTGTTCGGCAAGCTGTCGTACGACCAGTCTCTGGCCGGGCAGGAAGTCACCGTTCATCAGTGCCTCCTTCAAGCCCGTATGTACACGAACATGAGCTGTCTTTTGCGCGGCCGAGCCGGCAGTGGCATCCTTGCGATCGAGCATCAGTTTGTCCGGCGCGGCAGTATTTTGAGGTTGCTCGACAGGAAATCGTCGAATGCGGCGGCGAAGCCGTCGAGTTCTGCGTCGCCAAATGGCAGTGACAACGCCAGCATGCCGCGCGGCGTCACGTAGTACCCTCGCAACAGCATCTCGATATGCCAAAGCGCAATCGCCGATGGATCGGCATCGTCGAGCCGCGCCGGCGTGTCCACCGGCCCCCTGACGAAATGCAGGTTCATCAACGACCCGCGCCCTATGACGATGCCCTCGACGCCATACCGCTCAAGGGAGACGTTCATCGCTTCACGCAAGCGATCGCCGCGCGAATTGATGGCGCGGCTCGCCTCTTGCGTCAGCACCTGCGTCAGACCGGTGAAACCAGCAGCCATGCTGAGAATATTGTTGTTGAACGTCCCGCCATGCGAAAACGCACCAGGCAAAGCAGGATCGAAGCGGTCGACGAGATCCGCGCGTCCACCGAATGCGCCAAAACTCGCACCGCCGCCGATGTACTTTCCGAGCGTCACGAAATCGGGAAAGATTTCATGTGCGCCATGGAGCGCGCGGTAGTCGAGGCGCGAGGTCATCACCTCGTCGAAGATCAGCAGCGCGCCGGTCTCCTTCGTCGCGGCGCGCAGCGCTTCCAGGAACTCACGCGTCGCCGGGATGCAGCCGCCGCCGCCCATCATCGGTTCGACGATCACCGCGGCAAGTTCGTCGCCCTGTTCCTTGATGAGCGCCACGGCGCCTGCACTATCGTTGTAGTCGGCGAAGACAAAGGGGAAAGGCAAATTGAGCGGTGAGCCGCCATGCGCGAAGGTGAGTACGCCGCCATGATAGCCCTCGCGGAAGGCGAGGATCTTCGAGCGCTGCGTGATGGCGCGAGCCGCCGAAATCGCCATGATGTTCGCCTCGGTGCCCGAGTTGCAGAAGCGCACGCGCTCGATGGCCGGAAAACGGTCGACCACCGCGGCAGCCAGGCGCGCCTCATAGCGGTTGGGTGCGCCCAACATGATGCCACCCTGTATGACGTCCACAAGGGCCGCCGAAATCGCCTTGTCGGAGTGGCCGTAAAAACCGGCACTGTATTCCGAGACCAGGTCGACATAGGTATGGCCGTCCAGATCGGTCACCCTGCAGCCTTCACCGGAAACAAACGATACGGGGAATGGCCGATACCATAGAACAGCCCTCGTATTGCCGCCCGGCAACGATGCCGCGGCCTCGTTCTGACGCGCCCGGCTGTTCGGGTTGGCGTCAGCGAAACGCTGTCGCGCCTCGTCCAGAACAGCAGCGAGACTGACATTGGCGCGCACGTCTCTAGTGCCTTGCAGCATTCGATCAAATCCCTTTGGCTTTTTCACTTTTTTACACCGTACCGTAAATTCCTGTTGCTAATCAATCAATTTTGCGTTTGAAATTTGATCAAATCTACAACGATAAGAAAGGGGAACTGCAATGAGGACTTATCTGCAAGCCGTATCTGCCGCCGCGATCTGCCTCGCGACCTCGGCTTTGGTCGCGTCCGCGGCCGACCCCGTCACGGTAGTCGGCTGGGGTGGTACATGGGACAAGGCCTACAAGGATGGGGTCTGGGACAAGTACACCGAAAAGACGGGCGTCCCGATCGTCATGGAAGAGTGGGGCGGCGAGGTCGCCAAGGTGCGTGCCCAGGTGCAGGCGGGCAACATCACCTATGACGTCGTCTCGGTCGAAGCGCCCGCCATGGAAGTCGGCTGCGCCGAAGGCCTGTTCATTCCGCTGACGCCAGAAATCACAGGCGACGCGGCCAATTATTTGCCGGGCACCCTGCACGAATGCGGCGTCGCGTCCGATACCTGGGCCACGGTCCTCGCCTACAACACAAATGTCTACAAGGGCGACGCCGCGCCGAAGAGCTGGGCGGATTTCTGGAACGTCGAGAAATTTCCGGGAAAGCGTGGCCTCTACCAGCAGGCGCAGTTCACGCTGGAAAACGCGCTGATGGCCGACGGCGTTAAGCGCGAGGACATGTACAAGGTGCTGGCCACGCCGGAAGGTATCGACCGGGCTTTCGCCATGCTCGACAAGATCAAGCCGAACGTCGTCTGGTGGTCCACCACGACGCAGGGCATCCAGAACCTCGACAGCGGGGAAGTGACGCTCAGCGACGCGTTCAATGCACGCATCACCAACGAAGCCATTAACGAGAAAAAGCCCTACGCCATCGCATGGGACGCAGGCTTCTTCTACGGCACCGACTACTGGGCCGTGGTGAAGGGCGCACCGCACCAGCAGGGCGGGCTGGATCTCCTCAAGTGGTTCTCCATCCCTGAAAATCAGGCCGGCTTCTCGAAACTCTATGCCTATGGCACCGGCCGCAAGGAAGCCGCCGACCTCATTCCCGCGGATTGGAAGGCCAACCTGCCGACGTCGCCGGAGCACCTCCAGTACGGCGCCGCCTATAACAACGACTTCTGGACCGAGCACAAGGAAGCGCTGGAAGAACGCTTCAAGGCTTGGCTCGCGAAGTAACCCAGGCATGTTGGTCGGGACAAAGCCGGCTATAAAGCGGCGCCAACGGGGCGGCATGCTCGCCCTGTTGACGGCCCCGCTTATCCTGTTCGTCGTCATTCTGTTTCTGTGGCCGGTGGCGCGCTTCCTCGCTCTGGCCGTCGACAACTCGGATTTTTCGAACAACCTGCCGCACACAATTGCCGCTCTGGCAGGCTGGAAAGCAGATAGCGGCCTGCCTGGCGAACCCGTCTTTGCAGCACTCGTCGAGGACCTGGCCGACGCGCGGCGCGCCGGAAAGGAAGGCGTACTGGCGCAACTCGTGAACCAGCGCGTCGTCGGCAGCCGTTTCCTCGTCATCAAGACGGCAAAGGATGCGGCCGACGGCAAGCTGACTATGCGTCCCGTGCGCGACGAGGTGCTCTCCAAACAGGCCGGCTGGAAAAATATCGATCTCTGGCAGGTCATCGCGCGTCAGCAAAGCGCGCGAACGGACTATTATCTGCTTGCGAGCCTTGACCTGAAGCGAGGCGCGGACAATTCGATCGAAGCCATTTCAGCCGATCGCGCCATCTTCGTCGACGCGCTGCTGCGTACGATCTGGATCACCATCGTGGTGACCGTGATCTGCGCGGTGCTCGCCGTGCCGCTGGCGCAGGCAATTGTCAGCGCGCCGCCGGCCTGGTCGAAGCTCATGTTCGCGCTGATCCTGTTTCCGCTCTGGACATCGCTGCTGGTGCGCACCGTCATCTGGATCATCGTGCTGCAGAAGAACGGACCCGTGAATTCCACGCTGCTTGGCCTCGGCATCGTCAGCGAGCCGCTCAATCTCATTTACACACGCTTTTCACTCTACGTGGCAATGGTTCAGGTTCTGCTGCCCATGATGGTGCTCTCCGTCGTCGCCGTCATGCGGCGGGTTCCGACCACCTATATGCGCGCGGCACTGTCACTGGGCGCGCCGTGGCTCACAGCGTGGCGCTGCGTGCAGTTGCCGTTGATCCTGCCAGGAATCCTGTCCGGCGGGGCGATCGTTTTTGTCTTCGCACTCGGCTACTACATCACCCCGACGCTTGTCGGCGGGCCGACCGACCAGATGATCTCCAGCTACATAGCGTTCTACACGAACAGCACACTGAACTGGGGCATGGGTGCAGCGCTTTCGTTGCAACTGCTGATGATCCTCGTCCTGTTTGCATTCCTGTTCTGGACGGCGTCCGTCCTCTTCCGCCGCAAGGCGCATGTCGCATGAGCGCCGACCGCTTCCGGAAATGGCTGATGTATGCCTATGCGGCGACATTGCTGGCGTTCATCATCCTGCCCCTGCTGATCGTGATCCCCATGTCGCTGACCTCGAGCAACTCGCTGGCGTTTCCGACGCCGGGCTGGTCGCTGCGCTGGTATGCCGAACTGTGGGTCGACCAGCGCTGGCCGACCGCGCTGTGGAACTCGGTCGTCATCGCGCTGTCCACCACGGTTCTGGCGCTGCTGCTCGGCATACCGGCGGCGATCGGGCTCGCCTGGGGCGATTTTGCCGGCAAACGGATCCTCTATGCGATCATCGCCGCGCCCTTGGTGACGCCGGTCGTCATTGTCGGCGTCGCGGCCTTTTCATTCTTCGCCACACTGGGACTCGTTGGCAACAAGCTATCGATCATTCTGGTGCATACGGCCATGGCCGTGCCTGTGATGCTGACGACTGTCGTCGCCAGCCTTTCGACCTTCGACCGGACGTTGGTTCGCGCGGCGGCATCGCTCGGCGCCGGCACCATGCGCACATTCTTCAAGGTAGTGCTGCCGCTGATAGCGCCGGGCGTCATTACAGGGGCCATCATCGCCTTCATCATCTCTTTCGACGAAGTCGTCGTCGCAAGTTTCCTCTCGACGGGCGCAGAGCGAACCTTGCCTCGCATGATATTCTCCGGGGTGCGCGAGTCCATCAGTCCCGCCATCGCGGCCGTCGCCGTGCTGCTGATCGCTTTCTCGGCAATCCTGCTTGTGGTCATCGCCATCCTGCAGAGCCGCTCACAAACTCTTCGCGCAAAGGCATCGGCATGAGACTGGTACCCTCGGTGCAGCAACTAGAGACAGAGATGACGGCCTGGCGGCGGCATCTGCATGCCAATCCAGAACTCGGCTTCGAAGAGTTCGAGACGGCACGTTTCGTGGCGGACAAACTGCGCTCGTGGGGCATCGAGACGACCGAAGGTGTCGGCCGCACAGGCGTCGTCGGCACGCTCAGGGGCAGGCTCGGCGCTGGTCGCAGCCTGAGCATTCGCGCCGATATGGACGCCCTGCCGATGACCGAGGCGCGGCCGCTGCCGCATGCGTCCCGCGTCCCCGGGAGGATGCATGGCTGCGGCCATGACGGCCACACGACAATGCTGCTCGGCGCAGCGTCAGCACTTGTTCGCTCGCCCGACTTCGCCGGCACGGTGCATTTCATCTTCCAGCCGGCCGAGGAGGGTCGAGGTGGGGCGCTTGCCATGCTGGATGAGGGCCTTTTCCAGCGTTTCCCCTGCGATGAAGTTTACGCGCTGCACAATTGCGAACGGCCGCTCGGCGAGATCGCCGTCCACCGCGGAACGGTGGCCGCGGCGGCCGATCGCTTCGAGATCGTCGTCCACGGCAGGGGCGGCCATGCGGCGACACCGCATCTGGCGATCAATCCACTCCCCATCGCCGCGCGCATCCTGCTCGCAATCGAAGCCCTGCCCGGCCGCCTGACCGATGTGCACGCTCCGGCAACCGTCACCGTTGGCAGCCTGCGCGCAGGCGAAGCCTTCAACACCATCCCCGATACGGCGTTTCTGACCGGCACCGTGCGCACCTTCGACCATCAGGTTCAAAAGACGCTGGAGACGGCAATCCGCCGCATCGCGAAAAACGAGGCTGAAGCTTTTGGCGCCAGCGTCGACATTCTCTATGAAACGCCCTTCGCGCCGACGATCAACACCCCGGCGCAAGCCGATGCGATGATCGCGATTGCGAACGAGGTGATGGGACCGGAACGTCTCGTCGTCGATCCGCCTCCCGAGATGGGCTCGGAAGATTTCTGCTACATGTTGGAACAGCGGCCGGGCTGCTATTTCTTGCTCGGCCAGGCCGACGATGCGCATCAGGCTGCGGCTCACGACACCAACTACGACTTCAACGACGCAATCCTGCCGATTGGCGCCAGCCTTTGGGTCAGGCTGGTGGAGCGCCGCCTGTCGGCCAGAGGCGCATCGTGATGCAACTGACGGAAAAGGACATTGTTTGGCGAAGCCATTGGCTGCGGCAGGTCCTGCCCGGGGACCCAGACCTTTCGCCTCCGCTCGAAGAGGCAACGCAGGCCGACATCTGCATCGTCGGCGGCGGGTATCTTGGATTGTGGACCGCCATCCGCCTCAAGGAGCACAATCCAGGCTTCGATGTTGTCATTTTAGAGCGCGACATTTGTGGTGGTGGCCCGAGCGGCCGCAATTCCGGAATGGTGCTTTCGGCATGGACCAAATACAGCGCGCTTGTCGCCCTGCGCGACGGAACCGACGCGCTTTCGATCATCAAGGCATCCGAAGCCGCGATCGGCGGCATCGAGGCTTTCTGCAAGGTCGAGGCGATCGACGCCTGGTTCGATCGCATCGGCTGGATCTGGGGCGCGACGTGCGAAGCACAGCTTGGCGCCTGGGACGACGCGTTGAACAAGCTGGCGGCGCATGGCTACGTGCCTGCGCGACGCGTTTCGCGCGACGAGATCGCGGCGATGGCAGGCACGACGAGCCACCTCGGCGGCGCGTTCGACGCTTCGTCGGCAACAGTGCATCCCGGATTCCTGGTGCGCGGCCTGCGTCGTGCAGCGCTAAAGCGCGGCGTTCGGATCTATGAAAAGTCGCCGATGAAGCGGTTTTCACGACGGGGCAAGCTCACGGTGGAAACGGCGAAAGGAACTGTATCCTGCGGCAAGGTCGTGCTTGCCATGAATGCCTGGTCCGGCGCGATTCCGGAACTGGCCCCTGCGATCTTCAACATCTCCAGCGACGACGCCATGTCACAGCCCATTCCAGACCTTCTCGACAAGATCGGCTACCGCCGGGCGCCGCTGATGATCGATTCCCGCGTCTTCGTTGGCGGTTGGCCTCCGACGCGCGATGGTCGGCTGTCCGTCGGCGTCAGCGGTGGCGTTATTGGCTTCGGCGGCATCGTCGACCAGCGTTTCCATGGCCAGTCGCCCCGTGTCGCCGAAATGCGTCGCGCGCTGCGGGACGGCCACCCGGCGCTCGCCGATTTTCCGCTCGAGACATCATGGAACGGCCCGATCGACCGGACGGTGAGCGGCGTGCCACTTTTCGGCGCTTTGCGCGCCAACCGCGATGTCGTTTACGGCTATGGCTTTTCCGGCAATGGCACGACAATGGCTTATATCGGCGGCGAGATCCTCACCGGCCTGTTGACTGACGGTGAATCGGAACTGACGCATTCGGCGCTGGTTCGTCCGGTAACGCGCGGTTTCCCGCCCGAACCCTTTCGCTTTGTCGGTGCACATTTTGTCCGCGGCGCTGTGCGTCGGCGTGACGATTTCGAACATGCCGGGCGCAAGCTCGATCCGGTGACGAGATGGCTCGCCGGGCTGGCTCCGTCCGGCGTCACTCCCTCCAAAGCCAATCTTCGCGCAAAAAAGGGATGACGATGTCCAAGGCCAAGATTTTCAAGCACAGCGAGTTGACCCTAAAGCCATCGGTCACGCCGACCGGAACGTCTTCGATCGCGCGCGTGATCAATGCCGAGATCAGCCGGACCATGGGCGGCGGCATCGAGTATCTGGAGAACGCCTCGATCGACTGGACCGTGACCTATGACGAGGTGCTGTTCATCCATGAAGGCACGCTGACGATCGAACTGGATGACGGCCGCCACGAATGCCGCCCTGGCGACATCGTCTGGCTGCCCAACGGCACCCACCTCAAATACATCGCCACCGAGCGTACCGGCTATTTTTACTGTCTGTACCCATACGACTGGGCAGCACGGCAAGGGACGGTAGAACCTTGAAGTGGCAGGCATATCATGGATTGGCCCTTCACGGCGCAGTTCCGGGGTAGCGAAACTGCTGTTTTGGCATCTCCGCGCCGACCGGCGCGGCGAAACAGTTCTAGTCACGGAATATGGCCAACCTTTCTCGCCGAAATCTCTGACCGGTGCTATGACCCACTGGTGCGCTCTCGCGGGATTGCCGAAGGGCCTTACGCTGCATGGTCTGCGGAAGTCACTTGGGGTCTATCTCGCCGAAGCGGAGGCATCCACCAGGCAGATGTTGGATGTCTCGGCCATGACGACATTGACCATGCCGAACTCTATTCCCGGGAAGCGTCGCAGGTGCGTTGGCTGTGCAGGGCATGGACCGAGTCGTACGGCTGGTAACGCGCTTGGCGAACCTCGTGGCGAACCTGTCAATAAACCCATTGATAATAATGCCCTTCCCGAGAGATGGGTGACAGTTCATTCTGGATAGATGGGTTACACTTTCGGCCCTTTGCAAGGAGAGCAAGGTGCCTTGGAGGGAGTGTAACGTCATGGAAGAGCGGCTGAAGTTCGTCGCCCGGCTGCTGGACGGCGAGAAGATGGCGATGCTTTGCCGGGAGTTCGATATCTCGCGCAAGACCGGCTACAAGATCCTCACGCGCTACAACGACAGCGGCCTGGAGGGGCTGACGGACCGATCGCGGCGGCCCTATCGCCACGCCAATCAGCTTCCGTTTCAAATCGAGAAGCTGATTGTGCGCCTCAAGCAAGACAAGCCGACATGGGGTGCGCCGAAGATACG
>NZ_RZRP01000179.1:0-8873 GCF_003997795.1 Mesorhizobium sp. M7A.F.Ca.US.005.03.2.1
GCCTGATCAACTCGAGCCAGCGTTTCGATATTCCCGAAAATGCCGGCGACTTTCGCGTCATGCGCGGCGCCGTGGCGCGCGCGCTGACCAGCCTGCGCGACAAGCGGCGCTTCAACAAGGGCCTGTTTGCCTGGGCCGGCTTTCGCCAGAAGGCGTTGCCCTATTCGCCGGAAGGCCGCGCCAGCGGCACGTCGAAATGGAGCCGGCTCAACCTGATCGCCTTCTCGCTCGAAGGTTTTACTTCCTTTTCCGTCATTCCCTTGCGTCTCATCAGCCTCAGCGGGCTGCTCGCGGCGTTGGCCGGTGCGCTCTATGGCGCCAAGGTGCTCTTCGAGGTGATCTTCTACGGCATTGCCGTTCCGGGCTACCCCAGCCTGCTGGTTGCCGTCGTCCTGCTCGGCGGCCTCAACCTGACCTTGCTTGGCCTGATCGGTGAATACGTCTGGGTCACGCTCAGCGAGAGCAAGGATCGCCCGGTCTATCTCGTGCGCGACGTCGTGCGCAGCGTGGCCCCCGCCGATCGGCCGGAGCCGGGCACTTCGAACAGATGACGCGGCGCATCCGCCTGATCGCCGACGATTACGGCCTGGCGCCCGGCGTTTCCGCCGCGATTCTCGACCTGCTCGATCGCGGGAGGCTGACCGGCACCAGCTGCATGACCGGGTTTCCGGAATGGGAAGCGGAGGCAGCGCGCATAAAACCGCTGTGCGGCCGGGCCGCGGTCGGGCTGCATCTCACCTTGACCGACCAGTTGGCCATTACCGGCCGGTCGAGCCTGGCGCCGGAAGGCCGGCTGCCACCGCTCCGCGCACTGGCCTTGCCTGTTCTGCGCGGCCGCATCGGCGAGCGCCATGTTCATGCCGAGCTTGACGCCCAGTACAGCCGCTTCGTCGAGGCGCTTGGCCGCCGCCCCGATTTCGTCGACGGGCATCAGCATGTGCATTTCCTTCCCGTCGTGCGCACATGGCTGCGCGCGCGGTTTCCAGAAGGCGCCGACAGGCCGGCCCTACGCGGCGGCCCGGCGCTGGCCGCAGGGTCGAAGGTCGCCGCGATTGCCGCGCTCGCTGCCGGGTTCAACCGTTCGATGCAGCGCGCCGGCTTCATCGTTTTCCAGCCGCTCGCCGGCATCTATGACTGGCGGCAGCCCGAAAAGTTCACTGCGGTTCTGCAGGCCGCCGTCGAAGGGTTGCCGGAACAAGGGCTGTTCATGTGCCATCCCGGCCATGTCGACGAGACGCTGCGCGCGCGCGACACGATGCAAGGTGTGCGCGAGGTCGAATTCGCGGCCCTGGCATCGGACGCGTTCGGAGCCAGCCTGGCCCGCGCCAATGTCGCAATCATGGATGGCAGGGGATGAACGACGCCGAGCGGCCCCCGCGTTCGACCGGCAACAAGATCGTCCGCTTTGCCATTGTCGGACTGGCCAACACAGCCATCGACCTTGCCAGCTTCTTCCTGCTGCTCAAGCTCGGTGCTTCGCCGCTGCCGGCCAACGTTGCTGCCTGGTTCATCGCCGTCACCTTTTCCTTCGCGGCGAACGGCTTCTGGTCGTTCGAGCGCAATCGAGCCATCCGGCTGCGTGACGCATTCCTTCGCTTCGCCTCGCTTGGAGGGCTAATTTCGCTCGGCGTCTCCAGCCTCTCCATCGCGCTGTTTGCCGGCATCGCCGGAGTGTGGCCGGCAAAGATCGCCGGTGTCGTGGTGGCGGCGGTGCTGAATTTCCTCGCCGCGCGCTGGTCGATCGAAGGCCGGTTCTTGAGATAGGCGGAACTATTTTTCTTACGAAATTCCGGACGGAAAACCGCTACACACTTTTCCCTGGATTTCTTTACTCCGCCGGTTCCACATTGGTGTAGGCGGCTTCCTCCAACTCGCGCTTCAGTCGCGCTTCCTCATGGGTCTTCGGCGTGACGAAGCGGCCAAGCAGGAGATAGGCGACCGGCGTCAGGAACAGTGTCGAGACGGTGGCCAGCCCCAGGCCGCCGACGATGACCCAGCCGAGCGCGACGCGCGCCTCGGCACCGGCGCCGCTCGCCAGCACCAGCGGCAAGCCGCCGAGCACGGTGCAGATCATCGTCATCATCACCGGCCGCACGCGGATGATCGAGGCCTGCTCGATCGCTTCGCGCACGCCAAGCCCGCGATCGCGCAGCTGGTTGGCGAATTCGACGATCAGGATGCCGTTCTTGGCCATGACGCCAACCAAAAGCACCAGGCCGATCTGGCTGTAGGCATTGAGACTGGTGCCCGAGAGCAGAAGCGCGAAAATCGCGCAGGCCAGTCCGAGCGGCACCGTCGCCATGATGATGACGGCACTGACGAAACTTTCGAACTGGGCGGCCAGCACCAGGAGGATGATGACCAGCGCGAAGCCGAAAATGGTGATCATGGCGCTGTTGGTTTCGCCCAGCGTCGCCGCCTCGGCCAGCGGCAAGATGCGGCTGCCTGGCGGCAGCAGCGGCGTGGCGATCTCCTCGGCGCGGGTGAGCGCGTCGCCAAGTGCGAAGTCGCCACTGAGGTTGGAGGTGATGGCCACCGAGGGCTGCTGCTGTTCGCGCGACAGTGATGGCGGTACGGCACGTTCGGTCAGCGTGGCGATGGTCGACATCGGCACGAAACGTCCGTCTGATGTTTTCAGGAAGATGTTTTCCAGATCCGTCGGATCGTTGATCGGATTGGTGGTCGAGACCAGCTTCACGCCGTAGCTGCGGTCGGCGATGTAGACGTCGACGACATCGTTGCCGTCGAGCATGGCCTGCAAGGTGTTGGCCAGTCCCGATATGTCGATGCCGAGGTCGGAGGCGCGCTCGCGGTCGATGGCCACGGCGAGCTGCGGTTGCGTCGGGTCGATCGACAGGCGCGGTGTCTGGAAGCGCGCGTCCTTCTGCATCTCGGCGATGATCTTCACGGCTGCGTCGCCGAGCGCCTTGCGGTCGTTGCCGACCAGCGCGAACTGCAGGCCGTTGCCGGCGCCACGGATGCCGAGGCTGTTGGGCTGTACCGGGAAGATGCGCACGCTCGGAACCTGCCTGGTCAACTGGCTGATCTCGGCCATGATCTCCTGCTGGCTGCGGCTGCGCTCGTTCCACGGCGCCAACGTCATCACCATGAAGCCGGAATTGTAGGAGCCGTTCTGGCCGGCATTCTCGAAGGTCGAGCGGATCTCGCCGGAATCGCGCATCGGCTGGATCAGTCTCTCGATCTTCTGCATCTGCTGCGTCGTATAGTCGAGGCTGACGCCTTGCGGGGCGCTGATGCGCAGAAGCACGGCGGCGCGGTCCTCGGTCGGCGTCAGCTCCTGGCGGATGGTGCCGAACAGCGTGAAGGCGGTGCCGGCAAACAGCACCGCGACCAGAAGCACGATCCATGGCGCGTCGAGGCAGGCGTGTAGGCCGCGCTTGTAGGCCGTACTGAGCGCGCCGCCGATGCGGGCGCCGATGCCATGGCCCCCTTCGTGGTGGAGCGATGCGCTGGTCAGCATGCGCGAGGCGAGCATCGGGCACAGCGTCAGCGCCACAACGCAGGACAATAGCACCGACATGGCAAGCACGAAGCCGAATTCGCGGAACAGGCCGCCGGTCTGGCCGGGCAGGAACGAAATCGGCACGAAGACGGCGACCAGCGTCAAGGTGGTGGCAATGACGGCGAAAAACACTTCCTGCGCGCCAAGCACGGCGGCGGCGCGGGGCCCCATGCCTTCATTGCGTCGTCGCACGATGTTTTCGAGCACGACGATGGCGTCGTCGACGACCAGTCCCGTCGCCAGCACCAGAGCGAGCAGGGTCAGGATGTTGACCGAGAAGCCGGCCAGATAGATGGCAGCGATGGTGCCGATCATGGCGACGGGCATCGACAGGCCGGGGATCAGCGTCGCGCGCCAGTCGAGGAGAAACACATAGATGACGATCAGCACCATAGTCACGGACAGGCCGAGTGCGATCTCGACCTCGTGCACCGCGCCCTTGACGAAGACGGCGTCGTCGCTGGTGATCTTGATCGACATGCCCTTGGGCAGGTTTTCCTGCAGCTTGGCGACGGCGGCCTGGACACCGGTCGAGATGTCCAGCGTGTTCGATTCCGCCTGGCGGATGATGCCGATGCCGATGCCGGTCTTGCCGTCCGAGCGCAGCGTGGTCTGGCCGACGTCGGGACCGAGCGTGACGGTGGCGACGTCGCGGATGCGCGTCGTGCCGCCGACAATGATGTTTTCGAACTCTTCCGGCGTGGTCACGTCGGCAGTCGTGCGGACGATCAGGTCCTGGTTGGTCGTGGTGATCGAACCGGCAGGGGAATCGAAAGCGACCGAGGCAAGGGCGGCCCTGAGATCGGCAACCGTGAAGCCGAGGCTGGCCAGCTTGTTCTGGTCGACATCGATGCGAAAGATCTTGTCGCGGTCGCCATAGACCTGGACGTCTGCAACGCCGGGCACGGCGGCAAGCTCGTCCTCGATCTGGTCCTGGACCACCACGGTCATGTCCTGGATCGACATGTTGTCCGAGGTCACCGCCAGTCGCATCACCGCGTCGGAATTGGCGTCGGCCTTGACGATGCGCGGCGGATCGGCGGTGTCGGGCATCTGATTGGCGACGCGGCCGACAGCATCACGCACGTCCGAGGCGGCGACATTCAGATCGACGCCGTCGTTGAACTCGATGGTGACGCGGCTCGAGCCGAACGAGGAAGACGACGAGATCGACTTGACGCCTGAGACGCGGGCGACGGCGCCCTCGATCGTGTCGGTCAGTTCGCGGTCGACGGTCTCGGCCGCCGCGCCCTCGAAGGTGGTGGAAACAGTGACGACCGCGCGGTCGACATCAGGCAGTTCGCGGATCTCGACGCCGTAGAAAGCGGCCAGGCCGGCGACCGCGATCAGCGTGTTGAGCACGAAGGCCATGACCGGCCTGCGGATGAACAGGGCGGTGAAGCCGGTCTCGCTGGCGGTGTTGATGGTTCCGGTCATGAGCCTGCGGCGGCGTCCGCGGCGCGCTGCTCTTCGCCGGCAAGGCGAACCGCGCCGCCCTCGCTGACGCTCTGGGTGCCTTCTGTGACCACCATGTCGCCATTGTCGATCTCGGCGTCGATCAGCACGGTCTCGGTGTTGCGCTGGATGATGCGCACCGGGACCCGCCTGGCCTTGCCATCCTCGATCTGCCAGACATAGGCGCCGTCCGACCCCCACAGGATCGCCAGCGGGCTGACGGCCGGATAGGTTTGCCCCGGAAATTTCATGGTGATGCCGAACGACATGCCGGCGCGCAGCGAATCGGCCGGGTTGGCGATCTTGGCCTTGACCAGCAGGGTGCGGCTCTTTTCATCGATGTGGTTGTCGATGGCCGAAACGGTGCCGCTATAGGCGTTGCTGGGATTGGCGATCGGCGTCGCCGTCAATTGCGCACCGACCTTGACGGCGGCGGCGAAGCGCTCGGGTACCAGGAAATCGACCAGGATCGAGGACCGGTCGTCGAGCGTGGCGATGGCCGACTGGTTGGTGACGTAATTGCCGGCCGAGATCGGCAGGATGCCGACGGTGCCGGCGATCGGCGCCAGGATCGACCGGCGCTGCAGTGCAAGTTCCGCGTCCTGAAGCGCCAGCTTGGCGCCCGCCAGCACCACCTCGGCGTCAGCCACGGCTACCGGGGTCGCGGCATTGGAGGCACGCAGCGACTTGACGCGGTCGAGCTTGGACTGAGCATCCTGCAAGGCGAGCTTGGCACGGTCCTGAGAGATCACTTCGGTCTCGGAATCGAGGGTGGCGAGGATCTGTCCCTTTTCGACATGGCTGCCGGATTCGACCAGCAGTTCGGCGAGGCGGCCGGAGCTGTAAGGATTGACGGTCACCGAGGCGTTGGCACGGCCGGTGCCGATCGCCTGCAGGCGGTCGTTGATAACAGCCGAAGTGGCCGCCAAGGCGACCACGTTCACCCGCTGGTTGCCGTTGCGGCCGTTTGCCTGCCTCGCGTTGGCGGCACCGGTTTCAGCCGGGGGCGTTGCCGCGTAAGCCCAGTCGATGCCCCAACGTGCCAGCACGTCCGGTGCGCCGGGATAAAAGCGCAGCCAGGCGGCTGCCGCCACCACCAGCATCACGAATGCAAAAAGTATCTGTTTCCAGGCGGCCATCAGCACTCCGGTTGGTAAAACAATCCTTCCGTCTACCGGTTTCCCGAAATGAAGCAGACGCAGCGAGGCTATTGTAAGGCAAAGAAGCCGTCTCGATATCGCGTCTTTATGACAATTCTCCGGGGGCTGCGCATATTAAATATATGTAACGTTTGAGAAAATATGCGTAACGCTTCGGATCATCGCATATGCACTAACGCAGACTTTCCATCTCGCGAATGCGTTTGGCGCCTTCTGCTTCCAGTTGCCTGGTGACGGCGCCGATCAGCGTTTCGGCGACGACGAAAAGGGCCGCCGATGAATCCCATGCCGACGGCACCGCGGTTCGTCCGGCGATGACATGGCGAGCAAGGCGGGCGATCGGCGACAGCCACTGGTCGGTGAACAGCACGATCTGCACGCCACGCTGATGCGCCTTCTCGGCGAAGCGGAGGAGGCTGTCCTGGTAGCGCCTGATGTCGAAGATGACCAGCACGTCGCGCTTGCCCATGTCGATCAGCCGGTCACGCCACATGCTTTCCTGCCCGGCGAGGTGAAAGACATCCGGCTGGATGATGGCGAGGTGGGCGGCCATGTAGCGCGCCAGCGGATCGGTGAAGCGGCCGCCGATCAGGAAGGTCTTGCCGCGCCGGTCCGCTAGCCGGGCGGCGATGTCGGCAAGCTGCTTGTCGGACAGGTGCCTGAATGTCTCGCGCATATTGTCGAGCGTCGCTTCCAGCATCGGCGACACGGTCCCGCCGCCGGGCGAGGGCGGATTGAGCGTCCTTGTCGCCGGCGATTGCAGTTGCGCCGCCAGTTCGTCCTGCAGGCTCGACTGGAACTCCGGATAGTTCTGAAAGCCCAACCGGGCGACGAAACGCAGGATCGTCGGCGAGGAAACGCCGGCTGCGGCCGAGAATTCAGCGACCGTTTTCAAGCCGATCATCGGGTAGAAGGCAATCAGTGTCTGGGCCGCGCGCCGTTCGCTGGCCGGCATCGTGCCGATGCGGTCGGCGATCAGTTCGGCAATGTTGGAAATCATCTTTTCCCCACCCTTGGCTCGGTCGATGGTCTTTTCCGAAATCGCATTTGACAAAGCCGGACAAACTGTATGAAATCATCCACAGGGACGCAATGAGGCAAAATACGTAACATACGATACAGCGCTCCCCGGGGACGGCAGAGTATGGAGAAAGCACGGCCCGCCAGCCTTGCATCGTCTGATACCGTAAGGGTGACGAACCCCGGCGGATCAAGCCCTTTCGTGCTGACCTGCGATCACGCCTCGAACTTCCTGCCCGCCGAATTCGGCACGCTCGGCCTTGCTGTCGAGGACCTGTCGCGCCACATCGCCTGGGATCCCGGCGCGCTGCCGGTTGCCCGCCGCATGGCGCAGGCGCTCGACGCGACGCTGGTCGAAACCCGCATTTCGCGCCTTGTCATCGACTGCAACCGGCCGCTTGACGCGCCCGACCTGGTGCCGCCGGTCAGTGAGACAACGGCCATACCGGGCAATGCCGGCCTGTCGGAAAGTGAGCGTGCCGCGCGTGTCGCGCTTTCGTGGCGCCCTTTCCACGATACGATTGCGGATATCATCAGCCACAGGCTGTCACACGGTCAGGAAACGCGGCTGGTTTCGGTCCATTCCTTCACGCCGGTATACAAGGGCCGCAACCGGCCCTGGCATATCGGCATCATCCATGACGAGGATCGCCGGCTGGCGGCGCCGCTGATATCGGCGCTGAAGCGGCTTTCCGGTGTCACCGTCGGGGTCAACGAGCCGTATTCACCTGATGACCGAGTCTATTTCACGCTGGAACGGCATGCGCGCCCGCGCGGACTGCCCTGCGCGATGATCGAAATCCGCAATGACGAAATCGCCGGCGAGACCGGGCAGCGGAAATGGGCGGATCTGCTCACGGGCATTTTTTCGGATCTGGAGCCAGAGGAGGCCGGACACACCAGATCGCATTCAGTCGGAAAGTCAGTTCAATCGGCTAGCTAGGGCGGGATCTCATCCCGACCCGAAAACCAACAGGGGACACTAAAATGGCAGCACCGGGTTATACTGAAGTTGACAAGGCGGAGGACGTAAAGCACCTCCACAGCATGGGCTATGCCCAGGAATTGGAGCGGCGCCTCAGTCGCTTTTCGAACTTCGCCGTTTCCTTCTCCATCATCTGCATCCTGTCGGGCGGCATCAATTCGCTGGCCCAGGCCACCTCCGGCGCCGGCGGCATCGGCATCGGCATCGGCTGGCTGGTCGGCTGCTTCGTTTCGCTGACCTTTGCGGTCGCCATGTCGCAGATCAGCTCGGCCTATCCGACGGCCGGCGGCCTCTATCACTGGGGTTCGATCCTCGGCAACCGCGGCACCGGCTGGGTCACCGCATGGCTCAATCTGCTCGGCCTGATCACCGTGCTCGGCGCCATCAATGTCGGCACCTGGACGTTTTTCATCGGCGCTTTCGGCCCGACGCTCGGAATCGAAGGCACGCTGACAAACCAGATGATCTTTCTGATCATCATCACCGGCGCGCAGGCGCTGATCAACCATCTCGGCATCAAGCTGACGGCGAAGCTGACCGATTTCTCGGGCTATCTCATCTTCTTCGGCTCGATCCTGATCGCCATCGTCTGCCTGGCTTCCGCTGAGACCTGGGATTTCAGCCGTCTCTTCACCTTCAAGAACTATTCCGGGGACGCAGGCGCCGGCGTGTGGCCATCCGTCTCGAATGCCTGGGTGTTCGCGCTCGGACTGTTGCTGCCGATCTACAC
>NZ_RZRP01000017.1:0-21795 GCF_003997795.1 Mesorhizobium sp. M7A.F.Ca.US.005.03.2.1
GGCCGGAATACCGCAGATGGTCCATCGCCCTTTGGAGGGCGATTCGCCATCTGCTCGCAAGTTTTTTAGCCCCGCAGAACGCCCCCGGTCTGCTTGCCGACATTCTCGATGATGCGCTTGGCCAACGCCTCGAAATCCTCGTCGGTGAGCGTCTTTTCGACCGGCTGGATCGACACTTCGATGGCGATCGATTTTTTGCCCTCGCCCAGCGAAGCGCCTTCGAAAATATCGAAGACCGAGACGGCGGTGATGAGCTTCTTGTCGGCGGCGAGCGCTGCGCGCACCAGCGTGCCGGCCTCGACCGACTTGTCGACGACGAAAGCGAAATCGCGCTTGACCGCCTGGAAGGGCGACAGTTCCAGTTTCGGCTTGGTTTTCGTCGGCTTGGCCTTCGGTTCAGGCACGGCATCGACGAAGACCTCGAAGCCGCACAGCGGGCCAGAAACATCGAGCCCTTCCAGCGTCTTCGGATGGAATTCACCGAAAGTTCCGAGCACGGTTTTCGGGCCGAGCTTGATCGTGCCGGAACGGCCGGGATGATACCAGGCCGGGCCGCCGGCCTCGATCTGCAGCCGGTCGACAGGCGCACCGCAGGCTTCAAGTGCGGCGATCGCATCGGCCTTGGCGTCGAACACGCCGACCGGGCCGGAATTGCCGGCCCAGTTGCGGCCGGAACCGTCGAGCTTGGCGGTGCCGCGACGCACGCCGGCGGCGACGCGCCGCTGCTGGTCGGCGCCGTCGCCCTCATAAGTGCCCGACACTTCGAACAGCGCCACGTCGCCAATACCCTTGTCGGCGTTGCGCTGGGCAGCCGCGATCAGGCCCGGCAGCAGCGAGGGCCGCATGTCGGACATGTCGGCGGCGATCGGGTTGGCGAGCTTCAGCGCGGTCTGGCCGCCGCCGAACAGCTCGGCGTGCTTGGCCGGAATGAACGACCAGGTAACGGCTTCCATCATGCCGCGCACGGCAAGCGCGCGCTTGGCCGTGCGGGTACGGACCTGCAGCGTGGTGAGGATCTTTGCATTGACCGCGTCATGCGCACCGAGCGGCTGCGGCGCGATGTTGTCGACACCGTGGATGCGCATGACCTCCTCGACCAGGTCTGCCTTGCCATCGACGTCGGGGCGCCAGGACGGCACGGCGACATCGACGACATCGCCCGAGCCCTCCGGCTTGAAGCCGAGGCGCGACAGGATGTCGAGGCTTTCCGCGCTGGGAACCTCGATGCCGGTCAGCCGCTTCACTTCCGAAAGCGGGAAGGAAACGATCTTCGGCGTGTGACCGGCATAACCGACGACCTCCATTTCGGTCGGCGTGCCGCCGCAGAAATCGAGCACCAGTTTCGTTGCCAGTTCGACGCCCGGAACCATGAATTCGGGGTCGACGCCGCGCTCGAAGCGGTAGCGCGCATCGGTGATGATGCCGAGCGTGCGGCCGGTGCGCGCCGTGGTGATCGGATCCCAAAGGGCGGATTCGATCAGCACATCTGAGGTGTTCTCGTCGCAGCCCGAATGCTCGCCGCCCATAATGCCGGCGATCGACTCGACGCCGTTGTCATCTGCGATGACGCACATTTCCGGCGTCAGCGTGTATTCGCGGCCGTCGAGCGCCTGCACCTTTTCACCATCGCGCGCGCGGCGCACGACGAGATTGCCGGCAACCTTGCTGGCGTCGAACACATGCAGCGGGCGGCCGCGGTCGAAGGTGACGTAGTTGGTGATGTCGACCAGTGCGCTGATGGGTCTCAGCCCAATGGCGATCAGCCGCTGCTGCAGCCATTTTGGCGAGGCTCCATTCTTGACGCCCTTGACCAAGTTGAGCGCGAAGCCGGGGCAAAGCTCCGGCGCTTCGATCGTCACCTTGATCGGACACATGCCATTGCCGACATGCGGCATGATGGCGCCGCCGACGAGGCGGCCAAGCCCGCTCGCCGCCAGATCCCTGGCGATGCCGTAGACGCTGGTGGCATCCGGCCGGTTCGGCGTCAAGTTGATCTCGATGACCGGATCGTCGATGTGCGCATAGGCGGCGAAGCTGGTGCCGACCGGCGCATCCTCAGGCAGGTCGATGATGCCATTGTGTTCGTCGGACAGCTCCAGCTCGCGCTCGGAACACATCATGCCGTGGCTTTCGACGCCCCTGATCTTGCCGACCGTCAGCGTTACGTCGATGCCGGGCACATAGGTGCCGGGCGCGGCAAAGGCGCCGATCAGGCCCGCGCGGGCGTTTGGCGCGCCGCAAACGACCTGCACCGGAGGCTTGCCGTCGCCGGTGTCGACGGTCAGCACGCGCAGCCGGTCGGCATCGGGATGCTGAACCGCCGTCAGCACCCTGGCGATGACGAATGGTTTCAGGCTCGACTTGTCGTCGACATGCTCGACTTCGAGACCGATCGAAGTCAGCCGCTCGACGATCTCGTCGAGCGTGGCGTCGGTCTCGAGGTGGTCCTTGAGCCAGGAGAGGGTGAATTTCATGGGACTGTTCCGTCTGGTCTTTTGACGCTTGATTTCAGATGTCTCGGCAGGTCGTCGGACATATGCAGGAAGGCAAGCTGCTCGCCGATATAGGCATGCAGCGTCGGCTGGAAATCGGCCGGCATGTCCATGGCGCCGAGCATGAAGTAGATGTCTTCTTCCAGCCGCTCGTCGACATAGGCGATGGGTGAGCCGCAGGTGCCGCAGAAAGAGCGCGTCACCGGGCCGTTCTCATACATCTTCAGCGCCTTGCCGGTGAACGCGACCTGATCGACCAGGAAGCCGACAAAGGCCGACACCGGCGCGCCGCTGGCCCGCCGGCAATCGCCGCAATGGCAGTAGCTGACGTGATGCGGTTCGGCAGAGGCCTCGAACCGCACGGCGCCGCAGCGGCAGCCGCCGGCATAGGGCGCTGTCATGCGCTCAGGCCTCCGAACAAAGTCGGCATGTCGAGCGGCCGGAAGCCGTAATGCGACAGCCAGCGCACGTCTGCATCGAAGAAGGCGCGCAGGTCCGGCATGCCGTATTTCAGCATGGCGATGCGGTCGATGCCCATGCCCCAGGCAAAACCCTGATATTCGTCCGGATCGAGACCGCCATGGCGCAGCACGTTGGGATGCACCATGCCACAGCCGAGGATCTCCATCCAATCGGAGCCTTCGCCGAAGCGCACTTCGCCGGGCCGCGAGCGATCGCACTGGATGTCAACCTCGAGGCTTGGCTCGGTGAACGGGAAGAAGGACGGCCGGAAGCGCATCTTAACCTGCGGCACCTCGAAGAAGGCCTTGCAGAACTCCTCCAGCACCCACTTCATGTTGGCGACGTTGGCTGTCTTGTCGATCACCAGCCCCTCGACCTGATGGAACATCGGCGAGTGGGTGGCGTCCGAATCCTGCCGGTACGTCTTGCCAGGAATGACGATGCGGATCGGCGGCTTCTTCGTTTCCATGGTGCGGATCTGCACCGGCGAAGTGTGCGTGCGCAAAAGCTTGCGCTCGCCCTTCTCGTCCGGCTGGAAGAAGAAGGTGTCGTGCATCTCGCGCGCCGGGTGGCCTTCGGGAAAATTCAGCGCGGTGAAATTGTAATAGTCGGTCTCGATGTCGGGACCTTCCGCGATGGAGAAACCGAGATCGCCGAAGATCGCGGCAATCTCGTCGATGACCTGGCTGATCGGATGGATACGGCCGCGCTCAGCCGGCGACTGCCGCACCGGCAGCGTCACGTCGACCTTTTCGGCGGCGAGGCGGGCGGTGATCGCCACATCCTTGAGCTCAGCCTTGCGGGCAGTCAGCGCGTCGGTGACGCGGTTCTTGAGGCCGTTGATGGCTGGGCCTTTGATCTGGCGCTCCTCGGCGGTCATGGCGCCAAGTGTCTTCAGCATCTCGGACACGCTGCCCTTCTTACCGAAAGCAGCGATGCGCACGGCCTCGATGGCCGGCTCATCGGCGGCCGAGGCGATCTCGGCCAGAAGTGAGTTTTCAAGCGTATCCAGGCCAGTGGTTGCGTCGTTCACGGTCAAACTCGCTGCGTTGGGAGGTCGGCCTCAAAGTGAAAGTCACTTCTAAAGTGAAATCACTCCAAGGATCAGGCAAAAGAAAAACCCGCGCCAGCCGTGCCAGCGCGGGTTCCCCAAATCAGAATTGCGAATGCTTGGGAAGCGCTGGTCTTAGGCGACAGCGCTTTCAAAAGCGTTCGGCGTGGTGTTCTTCAGATATTCGAGCGCCACCTTGGCCTTGGCGACCAGGGCCGCGAAAGCCTGCGGCTCGTGGATGGCCATGTCCGACAGGATCTTGCGATCGATCTCGATGCCCGACTTGTTGAGGCCGTCGATGAAGCGGCCATAGGTCAGGCCATGCTCGTGGGTCGCGGCGTTGATACGCTGGATCCACAGCGCGCGGAAGGAGCGCTTGCGGTTCTTGCGGTCGCGGTAAGCGTATTGCAGCGACTTTTCCACCGCCTGCTTGGCGATGCGGATGGTGTTCTTGCGGCGGCCGTAGAAGCCTTTCGCGGCTTTCAGGACCTTCTTGTGCTTGGCGTGCGAAGTGACGCCTCTTTTTACGCGTGCCATGTCATGATCTCCTTAAAAGCAATTCCAGGAAAAGTGCCTTGCGGTTTTCCGTTCGGAATTGCGTAAAACAAATGCGTGTCCGGACCGAATGCCTTAGAGGCCGTTCGGCAGAAAATTCTTGATGACCTTCTTGCGATCCGGTTCAGCCAGAACCATCGTGCCGCGGGCATTTCGAATGAACTTGTTGGAACGCTTGATCATGCCGTGACGCTTGCCGGCCGCAGCCGACAGGACTTTACCCGTACCTGTGATCTTGAACCGCTTCTTGGCGGCCGATTTGGTCTTCATCTTGGGCATTTTGCTACTCCGTATTGTTGGCGCACTATCGCGCTTCTTGTTCGCTTCAGGCCGACCAAAGCCCGAAAAGCAAATGAAACCGCCACGGCATGCCCTGCCGGGCGGTTTTCTTGAACGGCGGTGCTATACGTCAAAGACGGCCCGCGCGCAACACCTGTGGAGATGCGGCGCTGTGTCCTCGTCAGGGCAGCGTGAACCAGACCGGCAACATGCCTGACAGCTGGGCGCCGTCGATCAATTCGAAGGCCGGCAGCGCGATCAGAAACACCAGGCCGTCGAGCAGCGTGGTCAACAGCAGGCGCGGCTTGAAGTTTCCGGTATCGCCCTCCTGGTAGAGCGACAGTTTTGGGAAGAAGCGAGGCACCCGCGCCAGATAGGCCTGATACGGCGCGCCGAGCGCTTCCTTGAGGAACTTCTCCTCGCGCAGGATGACGATATGGAACGCCCCCGCGCACAAAAGCCCGAAGAGGATGATACCGGAGAACGAACCGATCTGCGCGCCGACACCGGCTGCGGCTACGGTCGAGAACACATAGAGCGGGTTGCGGGTGATCGAGTAAGGCCCGCCAGTCACCACCTCGGACGATTTGCGCCCGCCTATGTAGAGTGTCGCCCAAAGGCGGCCCACGATGCCGAGGAAAATCAGCAGCACGCCGAACATTTCGATCGTCTCGTGCACGGCTGTGTCGGGCGGAAACGTCGATTGGCCAAATAGCAATGCTGCAAACAGCACGACCACGAGAACGGCAAGCACTATCCGGCGCATATGCTGGTAATTGCCCAGCCCGTGTTTGAAGTCCACGTCCGAAACCTTGACTTCATCGACCATAGTGAATCCGATCGTCAGGAATTTTGCCGGCGATCGCAGCGTCTGAACAAGAAGAAGGCGTCCCGCCGATCGCCGGGACGCCTTGCGATGTGATTCAGGCGGATTTAAGCGCGATGGCCAAGCCTGACGTCATCGTGATCCTAGATACGCGCCGATGCAGATCTTAGCGCGGCGACAGCACCATCATCATCTGGCGGCCTTCGAGCTTCGGTTCCGCTTCGACCTTGGCAATCGTCGCCACTTCCTCGCGGACCTTGTTCAGAAGCTGCATGCCGAGTTCCATATGCGCCATCTCGCGGCCACGGAAGCGCAGCGTCAGCTTGACCTTGTCGCCTTCCTCGAAGAAGCGGCGAACCGCCTTCATCTTGGTCTCGTAGTCATGGCTGTCGATGTTCGGGCGCATCTTGATCTCCTTGATCTCGATGACCTTCTGGTTCTTGCGCGCCTCGGCCGCCTTCTTCTGGTTGGCGTATTTCAACTTGCCGAGATCAAGGATCTTGACGACGGGGGGCACCGCGTTGGGCGATATCTCGACGAGATCGAGCCCGGCCTCTTCGGCCAGCAGCAATGCGTCGTTGATGGAAACATCGCCGCGGTTCTGGCCTTCGGCGTCGATAAGCTGGACCCGGGGAACCCGGATGTCACGGTTGGAGCGCGGGCCATCCTTGGTCGGCGCCGCTGCTTTGAAAGGTCTGCGAATGGTCGTGGTCTCCTTGGCCGTTTCGTTCAGGATTTGTCAGTGTTGATGCATGGACGCGCCAATGTGGTGAGCGCGCGGGCGGAGTCAATAGCACAGCATTGACAGAAAATCACCCTGATCGCTGCCCTGCACCAAACAAAGAACATAGTGAGCACTTTTCGCCACGCCACCGACCGTGCCACAAGAATCCCGCGCCAGAAGAGGGCCTGAGGAAAAAGCCATGACCGCAACGCCCCCCGTCTTTATGGATGTCGATGGATCGCGCATCGCGGTGCGCCATACTGCTGGCTCTGCGCCCGGCATCGTCTGGCTCGGCGGCTA
Organism: Mesorhizobium sp. M7A.F.Ca.US.005.03.2.1; assembly: GCF_003997795.1. Classification (NCBI taxonomy): domain Bacteria; kingdom Pseudomonadati; phylum Pseudomonadota; class Alphaproteobacteria; order Hyphomicrobiales; family Phyllobacteriaceae; genus Mesorhizobium; species Mesorhizobium sp. M7A.F.Ca.US.005.03.2.1. Next base: position 6,690 of record NZ_RZRP01000017.1, read on the forward strand.
CAAGTCGGACATGCTGGGCGCGAAGGCGCAGACGCTGTCGGACTGGGCGGCAAAAGAAGGCCGCGCCTTTCTGCGCCACGATTATTCCGGCCATGGCGAATCCGGCGGCGCCTTTGCCGACGGCACGATTTCGACATGGCTTGCACAAAGCCTTGCCGTGTTCCGGCATTTCACCAAGGGCAAACAGATCCTGGTCGGCTCCTCGATGGGCGCCTGGATCGCGCTGCGCATGGTGCAGGAATTGCGCAAGGCTGATGACAGCAACGTCGCCGGCCTGGTGCTGCTGGCGCCGGCACCGGATTTTACCGCTGAACTGATCGAACCGGTGCTGACCAAGGCGCAGAAGCGCGATCTCGCCAAAAAAGGTTTCTTCGAAGAGCCGTCGGACTATTCCACGGAACCCTACATCTACACCCGCGCGCTGATCGAGGACGGGCGCGACAACCTGACAATGACAGGCCCGATCGACACCCATTGCCCGGTGCATATCCTGCAGGGCCTGGCCGATGCGGATGTGCCGGCAAGCCATGCACTGAAGCTGGTCAGCCTGCTGCCCGCCGACGACGTGACCCTGTCGCTGATCCCTGACGGCGACCATCGCCTGTCGCGACCGCAGGATCTCGACATGCTGGTGCGGGCCGTCGATGCAATGGCGCAGAGGGGAAACTGATGCGCCTTTCCATTCCGATATCCGCCTTCGTCGCGGCGATCGTCGGCTTCGGCGGCACGCTGGCCATCGTCATCGCCGCCGCCAACGCAGTCGGCGCGACGCAGATCGAGACGGCAAGCTGGGTGACGACGATCTGCCTGGCCATGGCGATCGAGAGCCTGTGGCTGTCATGGCGCACGAAAATGCCAGTCATCACCGCCTGGTCGACGCCGGGCCTGGCGCTGATCGCGGCATCGAGCGGCTTTTCGATGGGTGAGGCCGTCGCCGCCTTCATCGTCACCGGCGTCCTTCTGATCGCCACCGGGCTGTTTCGGCCCCTGACGAAGCTGATCTCGAGAATACCGCCTTCCGTCGCCTCGGGCATGCTGGCCGGTATCGTCGTCACCTTCGCGCTCAATGCGGTGAAGACCATTCCCATCGACCCGTGGCTGATCCTGCCGCTGATTGCAGCCTTCTTCGTCATCCGCCTGTTCAACCCGGCGCTGTCGGTGCTGGCGGTGCTGATCGGCGGTGGCCTTGCCGCTTTCCTCACCGGCCGTGTCGGCGGCCTGCCGACACCGGAACTGTCGACGCTGACGCTGATTGCGCCTGATTTCACCGCCAAGGCGGTGATCGGGCTGGCACTGCCGCTCTATCTCGTCACCATGGCTTCCCAGAACCTGTCCGGCCTCGCCGTGCTGCGCGCCGCCGGCTACCATCCGGAGCCCGGCCCGCTGATCGGCGTCACCGGCCTGTTTTCGCTGCTGTCGGCGCCGTTCGGCGGCTCGACCACCAATCTGGCGGCGATCTCGGCCGCGATCTGCACCGGGCCGGACGTCCACCCCGACCCCGCCGAGCGCTGGAAGACCGGGCCGTTCTATGCGCTCGCCTATCTCATCTTTGCGATTTTCGGCGCTTCGCTGGTGGCGATCTTCGCGGTGCTGCCACAGAGCCTGATCGTACTGGTGGCGGGCCTGGCGCTGATGGCGTCGCTCGCCAACGCGCTTTCTATCGCGCTGAAGGAAGAGGCGGATCGCATGGCCGCCACCGTCACCTTTGTCGTCACCGCGTCGGGTCTGACGCTGTTCGGCGTTGGCGCCGCATTCTGGGGCCTGATTGCCGGGCTGGTCGTGCTTTTCCTCGATATGATCAAAAAGCGATAAACATTTCAGATGCTTGTCCGGATTTGGCGGACATTGTCTTGAATCGCCGTTTTTCTCTTCCCATTTCGATTCCACGCAGCCGGGTTTGGCTGTCTCCAACCGAAGGAATGGGAGAAAATGAACACATCCGCATTGATCCGTCCGGCCTGGACGCCGGCAACCATCGCGTTGATGGTTGTGGGTTTCATGGTGTTCTGGCCACTCGGCTTCGCCATGCTCGCCTACATCATCTGGGGCGACCGCCTCGATGGCTTCAAGCGTGACGTCAACCGCGCGACCGACGGCATCTTCGCCGGTTGCCGCCGCGGTTCCGACAAGGCCGCGCGCTGGGGCAATGGTTCCGCCCGCACCGGCAACGTCGCTTTCGACGACTGGCGCGAAAAGGAACTTGAGCGGCTGAACGAAGAGCGCCGCAAGCTCGACGAGATGCTGACCCAGTTCGACGAATACGCCCGCGAATTGCGCCGCGCCAAGGACCAGGACGAGTTCGACCGCTTCATGGCCAACCGCAACAAGTCGACGGCGCCGACGAAGACCGATCCGAGCACCGGAACGACGACCACCAAGCGTGGCAAGGGTTCGAACCTGCTTGACGACTGAGATCCGGCGACTGGTCACATCGTGAAAAAACGGCGTCGCGCGAGCGGCGCCGTTTCTTTTTTGTTCTAGTCGTTTTTCTCGAATCGCGTATCGTCCCGCCATGACTCTCGGCTTCTTTCGCAATCTGACAAAGCCCAAGCCCACGCCTGTCGTGGAGCGCGAATATTGCGTCGCCGGTCGCACGCTGCCGCTCAAGATCGTCGAGAGCGCCAGGGCGCGCCGAATGACGCTGCGTATCGATTCAGGCGGCCAGGGTCTGCGCATCACCGTGCCGCCAGGCCTGCGCCGCGGCGAAGTGGACAGGTTCCTCGAGCGGCATCAGGACTGGCTGGAGCAGCGACTGGCCAAGGTGCCGACGCGGCCGCAGGTGCGGCCCGGCATCAGGATCCCGGTGCGCGGCGTGCCGCACCGCATCGTCCATGAACCGTCAAAGCGCGGCACCGTCACCGTGTCGCGCGACGAACGTGGTCCGCTCTTGATCGTGCATGGCGACCGCATACATCTGCCGCGCCGCCTCGCCGATTTCCTCAAGCGCGAGGCCAAGAAGGAAATCGAGAAGCTGGTGGCCAAGCACACCGAGGCGCTTGGCAAGCGCGCCAAGGCGATCCGCTTCAAGGACACGTCAAGCCGCTGGGGGTCATGCACCTCCGAAGGCAATCTGTCCTTTTCCTGGCGCATCATGATGGCGCCGTCGCCGGTCATCAACTATCTCGTCGCGCATGAAGTGGCGCATCTCAAGGAGATGAACCACGGCCCGAAATTCTGGAAACTGTGCGAAAAGCTCTGCCCCGACGCCGATCGCTGCAAGGACTGGCTGAAGCGCAATGGCGGTGCGCTGCAGGCGATCATGTTCGAGTAGATCGCTCAATCGTCGTTGGCGGCGTTCAAGTCTTCGGGCCGCAACCCCTCATCGCCATGATGCGGCCACGGCAGGAAATTGCCGTCGAACTCATCGCCGCCGAAATAGTCGAGCGCGCGGTGCGCCTCGGCGCCATTGAATGCGGCCTTGTCGATCAGGTGCGCGATGACCTCGCGCGCCTGCGCAATCTTCTGCCTGAGTTCGGCTACGGTTCTGTCGGCCATGATCGTGCTCCCGCCTTGCGTCCTGTCCATCCATAGGTAGCGCCTTTGGCCGTGCCGGCAAACAGCATGCTTTTTCTCGACTCTTATCGCTTTTCATGCCAATTCCCGCGCCATGGCACTCGACATCAAAATCTGCGGCTTGAAGACCGACGCGGCAATGGCCGCGGCGCTGGCCGGCGGCGCCAGCCATGTCGGGTTTATCTTCTTCGCCAAAAGCCCGCGCTATGTCGAACCTGCCGAGGCTGGCCGTCTGCGCGAGGCCGCGCGCGGCAAGGCGATGGCGGTTGCCGTCACCGTCGATGCCGGCGACGCCTTCCTGGATGAAATCGTTGCCAAAATGCAGCCCGACATGCTGCAGCTGCACGGCGCGGAAACGCCCGAGCGCGTCGCCGAGGTCAAAGCCCGCTATGGCCTGCCGGTGATGAAGGCGCTGCCGCTCAGCGAGGCCGCCGATCTCGAACGAATGAAGCCATTCATCGGCATAGCCGACCGGTTCCTGTTCGACGCCAAGCCGCCCAAAGGCTCCGAACTGCCGGGCGGCAATGGTGTTGCCTTCGACTGGCGCATTCTCGCCGGCCTTGACGGCGGCGTCGATTACATGCTTTCCGGTGGGCTCAACGCCGCCAATATCGGCGATGCCCTTCGGCTTGCCAACCCGCCTGGGATCGACATTTCTTCAGGCGTGGAAAGCGCGCCGGGCGTCAAGGATCCGGCGCTGATCGAACAGTTTTTCCGGGCCGTCAGGGCCGCGCGGAACACCCGCGCAGCCTAGTGGTGCCTCAAACCAGAGCATGTCCCGGAAAAGTGGGAACCGGTTTTCCGACAAGGACATGCCTCATAGTCAAGATGCCAGGAGATCGGCGATGAACAAGCCGGCGACACCCAATTCCTTCCGCACCGGGCCCGACGAACAGGGCATGTTCGGCATTTTCGGCGGTCGTTTCGTTGCCGAAACGCTAATGCCGCTGATCCTCGATCTGGAACGGCATTGGAACGAGGTCAAGAACGATGCGGACTTCAGGGCTGAGCTGACTGACCTGTCGACCCACTATGCCGGACGGCCGTCGAAGCTTTATTTCGCCGAAGGCCTCACGAAGCATCTTCGTGAGGTTTCCTCGGCCAGGGGCCTCGCGGGCGGCGCGAAGGTCTACTTCAAACGCGAGGATTTGAACCACACCGGTTCGCACAAGATCAACAACTGCCTCGGCCAGATCCTGCTGGCCAAGCGCATGGGCAAGAAGCGCATCATCGCCGAGACCGGCGCCGGCCAGCACGGCGTGGCCTCGGCCACGGTTGCGGCCCGCTTCGGCTTTCCCTGCGTCGTCTACATGGGCGCCACAGACGTTGCCCGGCAAAGCCCGAACGTCTTCCGCATGAAGCTGCTCGGCGCCGAAGTGCGCCCGGTGACCGCCGGCCACGGCACGCTGAAGGACGCCATGAACGAGGCGTTGCGCGACTGGGTGACCAATGTCGAGGACACTTATTACCTGATCGGCACCGCCGCCGGCCCGCACCCCTATCCGGAGCTGGTGCGCGACTTCCAGTCGGTGATCGGCATCGAGGCGCGGGCACAGATCCTCGAGCAGGAAGGCCGGCTGCCCGACACCATCATCGCCGCTGTCGGCGGTGGTTCGAACGCCATCGGCCTGTTCCATCCCTTCCTCGACGACAAGGAGGTCCGCATCATCGGCATCGAAGCCGGCGGTCGCGGTCTCGACGGCATCGAGCATTGCGCCTCGATGAATGCCGGCGCGCCGGGCGTGCTGCATGGCAACCGCACCTATCTGCTGCAGAATTCCGACGGCCAGATCATGGACGGCCATTCGATCTCGGCCGGCCTCGACTATCCCGGCGTCGGGCCGGAGCATTCCTGGCTGCGCGATTCAGGCCGGGTCGAATACGTGCCGATCCTCGATGACGAGGCGCTGGAGGCTTTCAAGCTGACGACGCGCGTCGAAGGCATCATCCCGGCGCTGGAATCGGCGCACGCCATCGCGCATGCGGTGAAGATCGTGCCTGCCATGGACAAGGATCAGATCGTCATCGTCAACCTGTCCGGCCGTGGCGACAAGGACGTGCACACGGTGGCCAGCATGCTGGGCATGGAGATCTGATCATGGCCACCCGCATCGACCGCCGCATGGCGAAGCTCAGGACCGAAGGCCGCCCGGCGCTCGTCACCTATTTCATGGGCGGCGACCCCGACTACGATACCTCTTTGTCGATCATGAAGGCGTTGCCGGGCGCAGGTTCCGATATCATCGAGCTCGGCATGCCGTTCTCCGATCCGATGGCCGACGGCCCGGCGATCCAGGCGGCGGGCTTGCGGGCGCTGAAAGGCGGCCAGACGCTGGCCAAGACGCTGAAGATGGCGGCCGACTTCCGCGCTGGCGACAATGAAACGCCGATCGTGCTGATGGGCTACTACAATCCGATCTACATCTATGGCGTCGACCGCTTCCTCAAGGACGCGATCGCCAGCGGCATCGACGGGCTGATCGTCGTCGACCTGCCCCCGGAGATGGACGAGGAACTGTGCATTCCGGCATTGAAAGCCGGCATCAACTTCATCCGGCTGGCGACGCCGACGACCGACGACAAACGCCTGCCCAAGGTGCTGCAGAACACGTCGGGCTTCGTCTATTACGTGTCGATGACCGGCATCACCGGCTCGGCGCTGGCCGACACCGGCAAGGTGGCGGCGGCGGTCAAGCGCATCAAGGGCCACACCGACCTGCCGGTCTGCGTCGGCTTCGGCGTCAAGACCGCCGAGCAGGCCCGGGTGATCGGCGCCAATGCCGACGGCGTCGTCGTCGGCACCGCGATCGTCAATGCGGTGGCCAATGTGCTGGGGCCGAAGGGCGAGAAGACCGCCGATCCGGCCGAGGCCGTCGCCACGCTGGTCAGCGGGCTTGCGCAAGGCGTGCGCTCGGCCCGCCTTGCTGCTGCCGAATAGTTTCCCTACGTCAGGTCTTGTGCATGCCGTTATCCCAGAACCGGTTCCCACTTTTGGGCGACATGCATTAGCAACTCTTCGTCAGGACAGGAGCCGAAGCGATGAACTGGATCACCAATTACGTTCGCCCGAAGATCAATTCGATGCTCGGCCGGCGCACCGACATGCCCGAGAATCTCTGGATCAAGGATCCGGAGACCGGCGAGATGGTGTTCCACAAGGACCTGGAATCGAACCAGTTCGTCATTCCCTCGTCCGGTCATCACATGAAGATCTCGGCCAAGGAGCGGCTGAAATTCTTCTTCGATGGCGGCAAATACGAGACCCTGGACAACCCCAAGGTCATGCAGGATCCGCTGAAATTCCGCGACGAGAAGCGCTATGTCGACCGGTTGAAGGACGCCAAGGCCAAGACCGGCCTTGAGGACGCGATCATCAATGCGCTGGGCACCGTCGAGGGTCTTCCGGTTGTGGTCACGGTGCAGGACTTCGCCTTCATGGGCGGTTCGCTCGGCATGGCCGCCGGCGACGCCATCGTGCACGGTTTCGAAGTGGCCCTGCAGCGCAAGCGGCCGCTGATCCTGTTTGCTGCTTCCGGCGGCGCCCGCATGCAGGAAGGTATTTTGTCCCTGATGCAATTGCCTCGGACAACGGTCGGTGTCGACCGGCTGAAGGAAGCCGGCCTGCCCTACATCGTCGTTTTGACCAACCCGACCACGGGCGGCGTGACCGCCTCCTACGCCATGCTGGGCGACGTGCACATCGCCGAGCCCGGCGCGCTGATCGGCTTTGCCGGACCGCGCGTCATCGAACAGACGATCCGCGAGAAACTGCCCGATGGCTTCCAGCGCTCCGAATATCTGATGGAGCACGGCATGGTCGACATGGTCGTATCCAGGCTGGAAATGCGTGAAACGATCGCGCGCCTGCTCAAGATGCTGCTCAAGCTGCCGGAAGAGCAAAAAACGCTGGAGCCGGAAATCCTGCCGCCGGCGGTGGGTGCCGCGGAAGCTCGGCCGCAAGCCTGAAGCGACACGAAGCGCCGCGACCGCGATTGCACGAGGGCTTCGGCGCGCTGTAGCCTTTGATTGCCATGGCCATCCGAAACCGATTCTGGTTTTCAGGCTCATGCGCTAGGATTCCACCATGACGACGCTTGCCGCCGACCGCGAAATCGAAGCCCTGATGGCGCTTCATCCGAAAGGCTTCGACCTTTCGCTCGACCGCATTTCGCGGCTGCTGGAGCGGCTTGACAATCCGCAGGACCGGCTGCCCCCGGTCATCCACATCGCCGGCACCAACGGCAAAGGTTCGTGCGCAGCCTTTTCACGCGCCCTGCTCGAGGCTGCGGACTACCGCGTCCATGTCCACACCTCGCCGCATCTGGTCAACTGGCATGAGCGTTACCGGCTGGCCGCCGATGGCGGCGGCAGGCTGGTCGAGGACAGGGTTTTCGCCGATGCCATTGCCCGTGCCGCCAGGGCCAATGAAGGCGAGAAGATCACCGTCTTCGAGATCCTCACCGCCGTCACCTTCCTGTTGTTTTCCGAACACCAGGCCGACGCTGCGATCATCGAAGTCGGGCTCGGCGGCCGCTTCGACGCGACCAATGTCATCAAGGAGCCGGCCGTGTCGGTGATCATGCCGGTGTCGCTCGACCACGAGGCCTATCTCGGCGACCGTGTCGAACTGATCGCAGCCGAAAAGGCCGGCATCATCAAGCCCGGCTGTCCGGTGGTCATCGGCGCGCAGGAAAGCGAGACGGCTCTGCAGGTGCTGATCGAAACCGCCGAGCGGCTTGAATGCCCCACCTTCGTCTACGGCCAGGACTTCCTTGCCTTCGAGGAAAACGGCCGCATGGTCTACCAGGACGAAGACGGCTTGATGGACCTGCCGCCGCCCAGGCTGCCCGGCCGCCACCAGTTCGCCAATGCGGCGGCGGCGATCGCCGCGGTCAAAGCGGCCGGTTTCGAGATCAGCCATCGCGCCGCCGAAAAGGCGATGATCAATGTCGCCTGGCCCGGCCGCATGCAGAAGCTCGTGCAGGGCCGGCTGGCCGAACTGGCACCCAAGGGCGCCGATATCTGGCTCGACGGCGGCCACAATCCCGGTGCCGGCGTGGTGGTTGCCGAAGCGCTGGCCGAGCAGGAAGAGAAGAACCCGCGTCCGCTGTTCCTCATCTCGGGCATGATCAACACCAAGGACCAGAGCGGCTATTTCCGTGCCTTCAAGGGCCTCGCCCGGCATGTCTACACGGTGCCGGTGAGCCTCAGCGAGGCCGGCGTGCCGAACGACGAACTGGCGATCCGCGCAACGGAAGCCGGGCTGACCGCCGAGCCGGTGAGTTCCGTCGCCAGCGCGCTGATGCTGCTGCGCGACACCTGGGACGGCCCGTCGCCACGCATCCTGATCAGCGGTTCGTTGTATCTGACCGGAGCGGTGCTGGCCGAGAACGGCACCCCGCCGACCTGAAGCAGGCGACTATTCATGCCTTGGGTGGCTGCGGCGGCTGAGGCCGAACCTTGGCTTTCGACCTTCAGAAATCCCACGGTGAGATCAGATCAAGGCTGGTGGTGCCAAAGTCGCTGAGATTGCGCGTTGCCAGCCGGCCACCGTTCACGCGCGCTATCGCCGCAATCATGCCATCGGGGGCTGACATGCCGGCACCTTGGCGTGTCGCGGCACCCATGATCTCGCCGTAAGCCAAGGCAGCATCTTCAGTCAGTCCAAAAATCCGGCCGGCAAATCGATGGCGCCACCGGGAAAGTCCCTGCTCCAGCCGATCGGCACGCTCATCAGGCCGTATTTTTTGGATGCCGAAGGCGATTTCAGCAATCGTCACTGTGGGAAGGGCCAGTTCAGCGTCATTGCGGACAAGCCATGCCAGGACAGCTTGGTCCGGCGCCTTCTTCAGACTCTCCGAAATCACGTTGGTATCGACGAAAATCAAAGCTCAAGTCCCGAATGAACCTGGCGGCCTTCGCGAATGATCTTTTCCAGATCGATGTCGGCGCCATGGTTTGCAGTCAAGCTGGCATAGAAGGTGGAAGCAGGTTCACGGCCAGCTTCACGAATTTCGTAGGATTCGAGCGCACGTTCGACCACATCGGCTATCGAACGATTTTCACGACGAGCAAGTCTATGAGCCAGGTCGCGTGCTTTTGCGCTTCGGACTGAGAGTTGTGGTTCGGCCATTTCGAACTCCCTTTTAGAACGGATATAGGCCGATCCACTGCTGCCATCAAGGTGGCAGCTGATGGCGTGCCATCACGCGGTGGATTTCCAGCGCATTGATAGGCGACGTTACTTCAGCTCGATCTCGATAAAGGCGTATTCGCCTTCATTGGCGTTGATGACGTCGTGCTCTACGCCCTCCTTGCGGAAATAGGGCGCGCCCTTCTTCATCTCGGCGAAGGATTCGCCGTCCTTGGTCAACAGCTTCACCTTGCCGTCCATCAGCGGCACGACGACGTAGTCGTGGCCGTGGCGATGCCAGCCGGTGTTCTCGCCCGGCGCGAAGCGGTATTCGGTGACGATGACACGCTCGTTGTCGATGAAGACGGTGGCCTTGGCGGATCCGGTCATGGAGTTCTCCTGTCTGGCTCAAGCAGATGACATGGAGTGCCCGGATGCGAGAGCCAGAGCCACGCACCGATGACGCCAACAAAAAGCCCGGCGCGAGGCCGGGCTTGATATCAGGAATTTCAGATGGGTCAGGCGAGGTTGCCATTGATCCAGTGCGACAGCGCGGTCTTCGGCGCGGCACCGACCTTCATGTCGGCCATTTCGCCGCCCTTGAAGATCATCAGCGTCGGGATCGAGCGCACGCCAAACTGGGCGGCAAGCTCCGGATTCTCGTCGATGTTGAGCTTGGCGATCTTGACCTTGGCGCCAAGTTCGGTGGCGATATCTTCGAGCGCCGGCGCGATCATCTTGCAGGGACCGCACCATTCCGCCCAGAAATCGACGACGACCGGTACGTTGGCGTCAAGCACGTCAGCTTGGAAGTTGCTCTTGTCGACCTTCACGGTTGCCATATGGAAAAATCCTTTTGAAAGTTTTTGTCCCACCAAATGTGGTGGTGATCGCGCCCTTCTTCAAGCAGGTGTTGTGTCACGCTCCCGTGAGTCGAGCAAGGGCGTCGTCCATGGCGCTGGCAGGCAGTTCGATCAGCCGCGGCGCTTCGGTGAACAGCAAGGCCGCCTTGACCGTGCGGCCGGGATAGAGCGGCTGCAACAGCGCGCGGTAGAGCGCCAACTGCAGGACATAGGCCGGCGGCACCTCGGCCAGAGTGGCGGGCGCCGGCCGGTTGGTCTTGTAGTCGACAATCGATACCGTGTCCGGCGTCACCGCCAACCGGTCGATCTTGCCGGAAATCGAGCGCTTCTTGCCCTTGACCTCCAGGCTGCCCATGATCGCAACCTCGGCACGCGACGATGGCGCAAACAGCTGACCGAAGCCGGGATCGGCAAGGATCGATGTGACCGACGCCAGGGCCTTTTCACGCTCTGATGGCGGCCAGTCCGCACCGGTTCGCAAGAGATAGCGTTCTGCCGCTCCCGCACGTTCGGGCTCGGCAATACCGGGCAGCATCTGCAGCAGTTTGTGGAGGGCGAGCCCACGCAGCACGGCAAAGCCGGGCTCGGCATCGGCGTCGAGCACCGGCGACGCCTTGTCGACAACGGCTTGCTTGCCTTCGTCGATCAGCGCCGAGGCGCCCGATGGCGACAACGGACGCGGCAGATCCTCGAAGGGCGGCAAGGGCCGGAACAGCGTCGCCGGCAAAGGCCCAAAAGCGTCGGCCTGCCGTAGCTGATCGGCGGAACTTGGCGCGACGGGGGGCAGCTTGGTGACATGGAAACGGTGCACCGGCTCGCCGCCGGCGGGATGCGCACGCTGCTCGCTCTCCGGCGCACCGATCAGCGCGCGGCTGACGATTGAGTGCCAGGTGCCGGCGTTCGGCGCCCGCTTGCCATGATAGCCGCAGACGATCAGCCGGTCCTCGGCACGGGTCATGCCGACATAGAGCAGCCGGCGGTATTCGTCGTCGGCGAGTTCCCGTGCCCTTGAGGCCGCCGCTTTCGAAAAACCGTTGGCGACCTCGCTGGCCGAGCGCCAGAGATAGCCCTTGCCGTCCCAGTTCGCGCCGGAGCCATCGAAGGGCATCAGGCGCGGCAAATGCTGGTCGCTGAACGGCGCGGAACCGCCATCGACCAGGAACACGACGGGCGCTTCCAAGCCCTTGGCGGCGTGCACGGTCATGACCCGGACCTCGTCGCGGGTCTGGTCCATCTCGCGCTTGATCTCGGGACCGGCGTTTTCCAGCGTCGACAGGAAGGCTTCGAGCCCCGGCAGGCCGGTTCGCTCCTCGGCAAGACAGAAGCTCAGGAACTCGTCGAGAATATCGCCGGCTTCGGGCCCGAGCCGCGCGATCATCTTGCGGCGCACGCCATCGCGCGCCAGCAGGGCGGCATAGAATTCGAACACCGGCTTAAACGCGGCTTCGTTCGTCCAGATGTCGACCTGGGCGACGATCTTCGCCAGTCTCTCGCTTTCGCCGGCGTGCTGTCGCAGCGATGCGATCAACGACAGACCAGCCGGCCTCTGCGCGGCGAGCGTGAAAAGCGCCTCTTCCGGCAGATCGAAGATCGGGCTGCGCAACACGGCGGCAAGCGACAAATCGTCCTGCGGCTGGATGAGGAGGTGACCGAGCGCAATCAGATCCTTGACCGCGATGTGCCCGGGCAGGCTCAGCCGGTCGGCGCCGGCAACCGGAATGTCGCGGCGTTTGAGTGCGCGGGTCAGGGCATGGACGAAGCGATCGCGCTTGCGCACCAGCACCAGCACATCGCCCGGCCGCAGCCGCTTGCCGCGGCCTTCGATGATTTCGCCACTGCCGATCCAGCCGGCGATTGTGGCGGCGACGTTCTCGGCCACGCGCACCGCCGGCGCGTGCGCATGGTCGATGGCTTGTGTCCAGTCATCTGGCTCATCGACGGCTTCAGCGCCGACCGACGGCCACACCTCGACATAGCCCGGCGCGTCGGTGCGGATCGCCTGGTGGCGAAGCGGATCGGGATCATGACTGATGCCGCGCCGCACGGCTGGATCGGCGAAGACGCGGTCGACCGCGGTCAGAACATCGTCGGTCGAGCGGAACGACCAGGTCAGCTTGAGATCGGCGAAGGACGCCTCGGCGTCACGCACTCGTCCGGCAAACAACAGCCGGCTGTCGGCGAAGGAGTCCGGGGCCGCACCCTGGAACGAATAGATCGACTGCTTCTCGTCGCCGACGGCGAACACCGTGCGATGGACCCTGTCGCGTGCGCCAAAGCCGGCAAAGAATTCCTCCGCCAGCCGTTTCACCACTTCCCATTGGTCCGGACTGGTGTCCTGCGCCTCGTCGAGCAGGATGTGGTCGATGCCCTGGTCGAGCTTGTACTGCACCCAGGGGCCGGCGTCCGGCCGCGCCAGCAGGTTGACGGTGCGGGTGATCAGGTCGTTGAAATCGAGGAAGCCGCGGCTGCGCTTCAGCATTTCGTAGCGGGCGATCAGCCAGTCGGCGATGGTCAGCGCGGCAGCCGTGCCTTCAAGCATCCGGAACAGGGCCAGCCGATCGGTGGTTTCGACTATGGCGTTGGCGGCCGAGAGATAACGCTCCGCCAGATTCGGCAACCGGTCGACCAGGGCCCTCTTGAAGGCCTTTGCCGGGTCGTAAGCGTCGCCATCGGTCTTGAGGAAGGCTCGCGCGAGCAGTTGCAGGCGGCGAATGGGATCGCCCTCGGCAAAGGCCTGCCGCGCATAGGGCAGGATGTTGTTCAGTACCGATCTGGCGTCGGTGGCCTCGGCGGCGTGGGCGAAGCCGGCAAAATAGTCGGGCAGGAAGCCCGGCAACGGCCATACCGAAGCGGCTATGCCCTCGGCTGTCTGGCCTGGATGGAAATGGAATTCGTCGAACAGGGCCTGGAAGTGCGTGCCATCGCGCCCGACCGCGTCGATGAAATGGCGCAAGCCGTCGCGCTTGCGCACAATCTCACCCAGCAAGGCGTCGAGCCCGGCTTCGCCGCCCCGATCGAGAATGGCGGCAAAAGCCTCGGCCAGATCCCTGTCACCGGCGGACGTGCCCGAAATCATCTCGCGGCGCGCCGCGGCAAACAGCGATGCCTCCATCTGGCCGTCGAGCATCTCGAAATGGGCCGGGATGTTGGCCTCCAGCGGGAACTGGTGCAGCACCGATTCGCAGAAGGCGTGGATGGTCTGGATCTTCAGCCCGCCGGGCGTTTCCAGCGCCTCGGCGAACAGGCGCCGCGCCCGGCGCATGGTCTCGAGATCGGGCCGGCGCCCCTCCAGCGCCTCGACCTTTGCCGCCAGATCCACGTCACCAAGCGTCGTCCACTCCGACAGTGTCGAAAAGACCCGGTTCGACATGTTGGCGGCGGCGGCGCGCGTATAGGTCAGGCACAGTATCTTCGACGGATCGGTGCCGCGCAGCAGCAGCCGGATGACGCGCTGGGCCAGCACATGGGTCTTGCCGGAGCCGGCATTGGCCGACACCCAGGCGGAATTGCCGGGGTCGGCGGCGCGGGCCTGGCTGGTCGCGGTGTCGCTGGGAATGGGATAGGCCTTCTTCATGCCTCCCCTCCCTCGTCGCCGGCATCCCCGCCTGCCGACCATTCGAGCACGCGGGCAAGATGGTCGTAGTCGCCATCCGTCTCGCCTTCGCGGAACGGCAGCGCGCGCGACAGATACCCGGTCGCAGGGTCTGCATAGTGGATCAGCAGCTTTTCCAGCCGTGCCCAGGCCTCTTCGGCAAGATCGGTCGCGGTTCGCGGCTGGCGGTTGTGTTCGAGGATGGATTCCTCGAACACCTCGCCATTCGGCTTCAGCCTGATGAAAGCCAGTTGAGAGGGCTCACGCACGCCCAAATCCTTGAAGGCGCCGCGCCTGAGCAGCGCGCCCTCGAGCGCCAGTTGCGGCGCAAGCAGTGTGTGCGCCTGCACCTTGGACGGCGAGGAGCCGGTCTTGTAGTCCAGTATGTCGGCCATGCCGCCGGCCAGAAGGTCGACGCGGTCGGCGTAGCCGGACAGCGTCACGCCGGATTGGCCGACAACGGTCTTTCCGGCGCGCTCCTCGGCATGGCGCCTTGTCACAGCATCAGCGCGCGTGCGCTCCCACTCGATGATGTTGGCGGCGAGTTTTTCGAAGCGCGGCCACCACACCGCCTCGACGTCGGCCGGAAGGGCGGCTTCGGCAAAGCAGGCGCGGCCGGCGGCGATGAGGCCGGCAAGCGCATCGGGAGCGCGCGGATCGGCGACGCTGCCTGAGAACAGGTGCAGGATGGCGTGAAACAGCGTGCCGCGCTCGGCCGCACCGGGGTCGCGAATAACCGGATCGAGCGGCATCAGGCCGAGGATGCGTCTTGCATAGACGGCGTAGGGGTCACGGCGCAGGGTCTCGATCTCGGTGACCGAGAAATGCGTCGGGCGCACCGACAGCGGCGGCTGCGGCTGCGGCCGTGGCGCGAAATCCTGCCTTGGGCCGGCATCCAGCGCGCGCGCCCAGGCGAGCAGCTCGTCGCCACGCCGGCGCAGCTCCGCTGCCTGGTCGCTGCCGATGAAGGTCAGCAGCCGCTGAAGCCAGCGCGACGGCACGGCG
>NZ_RZRP01000180.1:0-8870 GCF_003997795.1 Mesorhizobium sp. M7A.F.Ca.US.005.03.2.1
CCGTCGCGCATGCGGTAGCTGGCGGAGCCGGAGCTCGGCAGCAGCCGCGTTGACAGGCAGTTGAGCAGCGTCGTCTTGCCGGAGCCGGATTCGCCGACGACAGCCAGGACTTCGCCCGGCCACAGGTCGAAGGAGACGTTGTCGCAGCCGACGCGCGAACCGTAGAATTTAGAAAGTGCTGCGACACGCAGCAGCGGTTCGTCGGTCATTGCGCCGGCTCCCTTGTTCCCGAGGCAAGATGGTTTTCCGGGGCAAGATGGCCGCGATAGCCGTCCGCTCGCCGCTTCTCGCAATGGTCCGTGTCGGAGCAGACGAACATGTGGCCGCCATGGTCGTCGAGGATGACTTCGTCGAGATAGACGTTCTCGGCCGCGCACAGCGCGCAGGGCTGGTCGAAGGTCTGGACCTCGAACGGATGATCCTCGAAGTCGAGGCTGACCACTTCGGTGAAAGGCGGCACCGCGTAGATGCGCTTTTCGCGGCCGGCGCCAAACAGCTGCAGGGCCGGCGAGCGGTGCATCTTGGGATTGTCGAATTTCGGCGTCGGCGAGGGGTCCATCACATAGCGGCCCTCGACCTTGACCGGATAGGCATAGGTGGTGGCGATGCGGCCGTGCTTGGCGATGTCCTCGTAGAGCTTGACGTGCATGAGGCCATATTCCTCCAGCGCGTGCATTTTGCGCGTTTCGGTCTCGCGCGGCTCGAGGAAGCGCAGGGGTTCGGGGATCGGCACCTGGTAGACCAGCACCTGGGCCGCCGTCAGCGGATGCTCGGGAATGCGGTGACGGGTCTGGATGATGGTGGCGCTGGCAGTGTCGGTCGTCACCGCGACATTGGCGACTTTCTTGAAGAAGGCGCGGATCGACACCGCATTGGTGGTGTCGTCGGCGCCCTGGTCGATGACCTTCAGCACATCGTCCGGGCCGATGATCGAAGCGGTGACCTGGACACCGCCGGTGCCCCAGCCGTAGGGCATCGGCATTTCGCGCGAAGCGAACGGCACCTGGTAGCCGGGAATGGCGATGCCCTTGAGGATCGCCCGGCGGATCATCCTTTTGGTCTGCTCGTCGAGATAGGCGAAGTTGTAGGTGGCGATGTCGGTCATGGCGATCACATCCACATTGTGCTATCGAATTGGCGTCCAGGACGCGGATACAGGGGCGAATTCAGATAAACTCGACCGGATGGATGCATCTCGGAATTCTGTTGGTGGTGTTCGCCGGCGTCGTTCTCTTCTTCCTTCGGCGCATGATTTTGCCCGGCCCCAAAGAAGGCTCTCAAGGTGAGTCCGTGGGCGTCGGGAATGGTGATTACTCCGGGTATGACGGCTATGGCGGTCATTCCCACGATGGTGGCGGCCATGGTGGCGTCGGGCACTAAATTCATTCCGCAGCCTCCAATCCCCTGGCATAGCGCGCCAGCCGCTCATTGAGCGTGCCGGTGTGCAGTTCGAACATGTGGTTGTCTTCGTCGTAGAAATAGATCGAGCGGCCTTCACCCTCGACGCGCGGGCGCGGCGGGCGCATGTCGAGGCCGAGCCTGCCGATGCGCTCGGCATAGCGGTCGAAATCGGCGTCATCGATCTTGAAGGCGATGTGGTTGTAGCTGCGCTCCGGCAAGGGTTCGCCCTCCATGATGGCGACCCAGATGTCACCGATCAGGAAGAATTTTTCGCGCGACAGCGAGAACTGCCTGGCGTCGCTGGCATAGACTTCGCGCGCGTCGAATACGCCCTCGAGGATTTCGGTCATCCGCTCGAGATCGCGGACGATGAAGGTCATGTGGGAAAGGCCCTCGATCATTCCGCGGCCTCCCGCTTCTCTTCGACCTTCACGGGGTTTTCGCGCGCGTCATATTCGGTGCGCATGCGGCGTACGAGATCGAGTTCTGCCTGGAAGTCGACATAGTGCGGCAGCTTCAGATGCTCGACGAAGCCGGTCGCCTGGACATTGTCGGAGTGCGAGATGACGAACTCCTCGTCCTGGGCCGCGGCGACGACATCCTCGCCGAGCTCTTTCGCGCGCAGCGCCCGGTCGCAGAGTGCCACGGCCATCGCCTTGCGTTCGCTCTGGCCGAAGACCAGGCCGTAGCCGCGGGTGAATTGCGGCGGCGCCTTGGCCGAGCCTTTGAACTGGTTGACCATCTGGCATTCGGTGACGCGGACAGTGCCGAGCGGCACCGCGAAGGGCAGTTCGGGCACGTCGAGCTCCAACTCGACTTCGCCGATGCGGATCTCGCCGACGAAGGGGTGGTTGCGGGCATAGCCGCGCTGGGTGGAATAGCCGAGCGCCAGCAGGAACCCTTCATCGCCGCGTGACAGCGCCTGCAGGCGGATGTCGCGCGCCATCGGGAATTCGAGCGGCTCGCGGGTGATGTCGCCGGGGACATGGTCCTGCGGCATGTCGCCATCCGGTTCGATCAAGCCTTCGCGGGCGAGGATCGCCGAGACGCGCGGCATGGCTTGCGCTTCCGTGTCGCGCAGCAAGGGCTCGGCGACATCGGCGCCGGCGGCAAGCTCGGGATCGAGCAGCCGGTGGGTGTAGTCGAAGGTCGGTCCGAGCAACTGGCCGCCGGGCAGGTCCTTGTAGGTCGCCGAGACGCGCCGCTCGACCAGCATGTTGGCGGTGTCGATGGGCCTGGAGTAGCCGAAGCGCGGCAGCGTGGTGCGGTAGGCGCGCACCAGGAAGATCGCCTCGATCATGTCGCCGCGCGCCTGGACGATGGCGAGCGCGGCCAGTTCACGATCATAGAGCGAGCCTTCGCTCATCACCCGGTCGACGCCGAGCGCCAGCTGCTCGACGATCTGGTCGAGACGAAGGGCGGGCACCGAACGGTCGCCACGCCGGCGGTCGGCCAGCAGGCTGTGGGCGTTGGCGATTGCCGCTTCGCCACCTTTTACCGCGACATACATCTTACGCCTCCATCGTCTTGATGCGCGTCGTGCGCGGTAGGCAGGCGATGCCGCCTGATGTGGCGAGGATGATGTCGACGCCGCGCGGAAAGCGCTTGATATTCTGCTTCCACTGCTCGACGAAATGGCGTGGCATCTGCGCCGGCGCGATCGTGGCGCTGGTTTCGATGCCGGGACCTTCGAGCAATAGCGGCGTGCCGGAGACCAGATCGCTGACCTGCAGGATCAGCGTGGTCGAGCGGTCGGGATAATCCTGCGTGCCCTGCGAAAAGCCATCGAGCGCCATCATCTCGGCAGGTGCTGCGATCAAGGCGAAATGCGCATCGGCCGGTGTGTTGGCCAATGGCGCGCCGGTATGGAACCCAAGCCACGATCTGATCGCGGTGGAGGCCTGCAAAGCCGGGTCGAGCCAGAGCGGCGTGTCATTGTCGCACAGCGCCAGTGCGATGGCGCCGGCGGTAGCCGAGAGCGGCACCGGCGGGCGGGCGAAGGCCGGCAGCGGTTGCACGCTGCCCGGCCGAGCCATTGCGTCCATCACGGCGCGGAACACGGTCTGGGCGTTGAAGACCGGATCGGCGAACCCGCCCTCGATCGATTGCGCTGCAATGTCCATCAGTCTTCTCCGCGAACCATGGTGAAGAAATCGACCTTCGTTGCCGCCGTCTCGGCGCGGCGTTTTTCGTGCGCCAAGGTCAGAGCCGACCGCAGAGGCGCTATCAGTCCGGTCTCGACCTCATTGCGGCGGGCAGGGTCCTGCCATAGGGCGTCGGCGATAGCCGCCAGCTTCGCCTTCTGCTTGTCGCGGCCAAGCGCATAGCAATGGCCGACCTGTCCGGTGGGTAGCCTGACCGTGGCGCGGGTGACGGTCGCCTCGCCGACATTGAAAGGGGCGCCGCCGCCGCCGATGCGGCCGCGCAGGGTGACAAGGCCGGTTTCGGGGCCGCGCAACAGCTCGGCGTCCGAAGGCAGTCCGGCCTCATTCCAGAGCCGTACGATGTCATCGCCGCTGGATTGCGTAAGGGTTGCCATGGCGGCTTTGCGCTCGGCCTGGTCGCGGGCTTCCTGTCCTCGCATCAGCAGCATTCCTCTTTGTTAATTTGTCTATTGATGTAGACAACTATACAAATTATATCTATTATCTAACGCGTGTCCATGACGGGTGGATGACAGCGATAGAAGACTGGGCGCTGGAAGGTTGGGGCAATGATGGTCGGGCGGCTGTTAGCGGACAGCATCGAGCGGCGCAGTGGCGTTTCGCTGTGGCGGCAGATCGCCGACAAGATCCTGCATGCGATCGCCATCGGCGATTTCACGGAGAATGCAGCGCTGCCGCCGGAGGTGGCGCTGGCAGAACGCTATGGCGTCAACCGTCACACGGTGCGCAACGCCATATCAGCCCTTGTAAGGGAAGGCGTGCTGCGGGCCGAGCAGGGGCGCGGCACCTTCGTACTGTCGCGCAAGCGGCTGTCCTATCCGATCGGGGCGCGCACACGTTTTTCGACAGGGCTGCAAGGGCAAACGACGGAACGGCACATCGTCCTGCTCGCCTCGTCGGTCGAGCCGGCCAGCCAGCGCGTCGGCGAGGGACTGGGTCTTCCCAAGGGAGCCGATGTGATCCGGTTGGAAACGCGCGGCGAAGCCGACGGACGGCCGGTGTCGCGCGCTGCCGGCTGGTTCGAGGCCCGGCGCTTTGCCGGCATCGATGCCGCGATGGCGGAAACAGGCTCGATCACCGCATCGCTGGCGCGGTTCGGCATAGACGACTATCTCAGGCAATCGACCGTGCTGTCGGCGCGCCATGCCGATGCGGCGGACCTTGCCGACCTCGACCTGCAGCCGGGCGCCATCGTGCTGGTCACGGTTGCCGTCAACGTCACGCCGGACGGCCAGCCGATCCAGTTTTCCGAGTCGCGCTTTCCGGCCGAACGGGTGGAGCTGAAGCTGTCGGCGCTGTAGGGAGTGCCCGGCCCAGCTCGGCCGCATTCACTTGCCAGCGGCGGCGCATTTGAGGACCGGCTTCGCCGCCTGCCATGTTATAACCCCACCTCGATCACAGCCTTGATCAGGCCGGATTTCTCATGCGCCCAACGAGCCAGATCGCGCGGCGTGGCGGCGAGTGTGGTGCGGTGTGTGACGAGCTTGGCCAGTGGTACGGCCCCGTTGCGGATCGAGGCGGCGACATGGTCGAAGTCGGCGCGCAGCGCGTTGCGGCTGCCGATCAGCGTCATCTCGCGCTTGTGGAATTCCGGATCGGAAAAGCTGATGTCGTCCTTGACGACGGAGACCAGCACCAGCGTTCCGCCATGCGCGACATGGGCGAAGGCCGACTGCACCGACTGGGTGTTGCCGGTGGCGTCGAAGACCACATCGAAGCCTTCGCCTGATGTCGCTTCCCTGATCAGATCGGGCACCGCGCCGCGCGAGCCGTCTAGGGTCTGGAAACCAAGCTCGTTTCCAGCGAAGGCGAGCCTTTCACTGCTCATGTCGAGCAGCGTCACGTCGAGCCCGGCGATGCGGGCGAAGATGGCGGTGCCGAGCCCGATCGGGCCGGCGCCGATGACCAGCGTGTGGGCGCCGGGGTCGGCGCGGGCGCGCCGCACGGCATGCGCGCCGATGGCCAGGAACTCGACGGCAGCGGCGTCGGCCAGCGAAAGGCCGTTGGCCGGATAGAGATTTTGCGCCGGCACCAGGATGCGTTCGCACATGGCGCCGTCGCGATGCACGCCAAGCACCTCGATCCTGACACAGCAATTGGGCTTGCCGTGCCGGCAGGCGATGCACTTGCCGCAGGAAAGATAGGGGTTGACGACGACGGGCTCACCAATGGCCAGTTCGACGCCTTCGCCGGTCTCCATCACGGTACCCGAGACCTCATGACCCATGATGCGGGGATAGGCGAGGAACGGGTGCTTGCCCTCGAAAATGTGGTAGTCGGTGCCGCAGATGCCGACATGGCTGACCGCCACCAGCGCCCAGCCGGGAGGCGGTGTCTCGGGTGCGGGCCGGTCTTCAAGGACAAGATCGCCGGGCGAACGGCAGAGGACGGCTTTCATGCGCTAATCCAGTCATGAAATCGCCGGCCCGTTGGTGTGGCGGACCGGCGGTTGATTGCGGGGTCGCTACTTGCCGCGGCGGCGCAGGCCGTCGAAGTAGACGATGATGATGATCAGCGCGCCGGTGATGATGCGCTGCCAGAACGAATTGACGTTGAGCAGGTTGGCGCCGTTGTTGATGGTGGCCAGGATGAAGGCGCCGAGCAGCGGCCCATGCACCGAGCCGACAGCGCCGAACAGCGAGGTGCCGCCGATGACCGACGACGCGATCGCCTGCAGTTCCCAGCCCTCGGCCTGCGTCGGGTTGCCGATGCCGATGCGGGCGGCCAGCAGCACGCCGACGAAGGCGGCGCACAGGCCCGACAGCGTGTAGGCCATGTAGATGGTGCGCTGGACATTGACGCCGGACAGGCGCGAGGCCTCGGCGTTGGAGCCGACCGAAAACAGGTATCTGCCCCAGCGGCTGTGGTGCAGGAAGATATAGGCCGGAATGCCGACCAGGATCACCATCCAGAACAGGTTGGGGATGCCGATGAAGGAATTGCGCGAGAAGGCGGTGAAGGTGTCGCTGTTGATGTTGATCGAATTGCCGTTGGTCATCAAAAGGCCGATGCCGCGCAGCGAGGTCAACGTCGCCAGCGTGATGATGAAGGGCGGCAGGCCCATCTTGACGATACCGAAGCCGTGGAACATGCCGATGGCGACACCGACCAGCAGCGTCACCAGAATGGCGAGCCAGATGGGGAAGCCGGCATTGATCATCATGGCCACGACCACGGTGGCGAAGCCGACCACGGCGCCGACCGACAGATCGATGCCGCCGGTGATGATGACGAAGGTCTGGCCGACCGCCATGATGGCGATCATCGAGCCCTGGCGCAGGAGATTGGCTATGTTGTTGGCCGAGGCAAAGCTTGTCGTCGTCACGGAGAGGAGGATCCAGAGCAGAACCAGCAGCGCCAATAGCGTCAGCCCGAACAGGACATTATAGTTGCGCTTCGGTTTTTCGACGGCGATCGCCTCGGTGCTCATATCTGTCCTCCCAGCTTTTCTTGTTTCTCGGCGAGCGCCTGAGTGAGAATATCCTCGTGGCTGGCGGCGTGAAAACCGTGCGTCGCCACCAGTTTGCCGCGCCGGAACACATGCAGCGTATCGGCGAGTTCATAGACTTCCGGCAGATAGGACGAGATCAGGATGATGCCGGCGCCCTTTGACAAAAGCGCGCCGAACAGGCGGTAGATCTCGGCCTTGGTGCCGACATCGACGCCGACGGTCGGTTCGTCGAAGATGAACAGCTTGGCGCCGTGCGCCAGCCATTTGCCGATGACGATCTTCTGCTGGTTGCCGCCCGACAGGCTGGATGCCAGCGCGCCACGTGTCGGTGTCTTGATGCGCAGATCGGCGATCTGGCGATCGGCCTGCGTCTTCTCCTGCGTGCTCGAAATCAGCAGATTGTTCGAGATGCGCTTGTAGATCGGCAGGTTGAGGTTGAAGCCGACCGGCAGGTTGAGGCAGAGGCCCTGGTCGCGGCGGCTCTCCGGCGCCAGCGCCATGCCGAGCTTGATCGCGTCATGTTCGGAATTGACCTGTACCTCCTTGCCTTCCCAGAGGATCTGGCCGGCGGATTTGCGGTGGCGGCCGTAGAGCGTGGTGACGAACTCGCTGCGTCCGGCGCCGATCAGCCCATAGAGTCCGACGATCTCGCCGGCGCGGACCGTCATCGAGACATTTTCGAAGCCCTTGCCGGACAGGTTTTTCGCCTCGATGATGGCGGCGCCCGGCGTGAAATGCTCCTTGTGATAGACCTGCTCGATCGAGCGGTTGATCATCATCTTGACCAGTTCGGCATCGTTGGTCTCTGCGATGTTGCGGGTGCCGACCAGCGTGCCGTCGCGCAGCACGGATACCCGGTCGGCGAGTTCGAACACTTCCTCCATGCGGTGGCTGATGTAGATGATCGTCACGCCTTCGCCCTTCAGACGGCGGATCAGCGTGAAGAGCTGGTCGGCCTCCTTGCGGGTGAGGTAGGCGGTCGGCTCGTCGAAGATCAGGAATTTGGTGCCGCGCACGGTGGCGCGGGCGGCGGCTATCAGCTGCTGCTGGCCGATGGTCAGGTCGCCGAGCGTGACATGCGCCGGCAGGTCGAAGCCGAGGTCGTCGATGATCGTCTGCGCCTGCCTGACCATGGCGCGCTGCTGCAGGATGCCGAAGCGCGAATTCTCCTCGCCGAGGAACATGTTGGCGGCGACCGTCAGGTGACGGCACAGCACGACTTCCTGGTGCACGGCATTGATGCCGAGCGCCATCGCCTCGTGCGGCGTCGCCAGGGCGGCCGGCTGGCCCTCCCAGACAATCTCTCCGGAGGTGCGCGGCATGACGCCGGTCAGAAGCTTGATGAGCGTGGATTTGCCGGCGCCGTTTTCGCCGACGATGGCGTGGATCTCACCGGACTTGAAGGCGAGGTCGACCGGTTTCAGCGCGTGGGTGCCGGGATAGCGCTTCTCCAGCCCACGCAATTCGAGGATAGTCCGCCCCTGTTCCAGAACGGGTGCGGGATGCAGTTCCTGCGCCGTCGAAATCATGACAATCCTCCCAGATTGGCCTCCCTGATTGGCTTCCCAGGCTGGCCTCACGATTGGCACGCGGCGAGGCAGGGATATGCCTCGAAAACAGCCTGGCTCAGGCGTGCGGATTGCCAAGCCGTTCGTGCGGCAGTTTGTGTCTCCGGGGCGAGGTGCCCCGGAGACGATTGCGGATGCGACGGCTCAGAGCTTCGGATTGAGCAGCGCGTCGATCTTGGGGTCTTTCATGTTGTCCTTGGTCACCAGATTGGCGCCGGTGTCGACATTGGCTTCGACCTTTTCGCCCTTGGAGGCGGCGAGCGCGGTCTTGATGCCGTCATAGCC
>NZ_RZRP01000181.1:0-8835 GCF_003997795.1 Mesorhizobium sp. M7A.F.Ca.US.005.03.2.1
GCTGCAGGGCCACAAGGCAATCAGTGGCCTGCGTTATCCCGGGCTGGAAGGCGACCCTTCGCACAACCTAGCCCGCGCCCAGATGGAGCGCTTCGGCTTTCTCATCTCGTTCGAACTCGCCTCGGAAGACAAAGCCGAGGACTTCATCAACAATTGTGCCCTGATGCAGGCCGCGACATCCTTCGGCGGCGTCCACACCTCCGCCGAGCGGCGCCTGAAGCGAGGCGATGCGGTCTCCGCCGGTTTCGTCCGCCTGTCGGTCGGCTGCGAGCCGGTGGAAGAGCTCTGGAAAGCGATCGAGACGTCGCTGGACGGGATCAGCGGCTCCCGGCTCGGATGAACGGCCGGACAGGCTTGAATCAACAGGCGCGCCCCAGGGGCGCAACCTGCTGATTTCAAGAGATTTCTCTTGATATCGGGGGAGAGAAATTGCCAGCTGGCCTGTAAGCCGGGTTCTGTATGGCCCTCGTCCCTTGCGAGGCGAGAACGTGGCGGCCATTCATCTTGGGCGCATGTTGCCATGCGCCTCACGCAACCTACCCGGACGGTGAGCCGGAAACAGCCCTCGAGGGTTTCCCCTCGCACCGTCCCTATTCGGTCTTGCTCCCGGTGGGGTTTACCGTGCCGCTCCTGTTGCCAGTCGCGCGGTGGGCTCTTACCCCACCCTTTCACCCTTGCCCCGAATCCGGCAAGCCGGATCGTGGCGGTTTGCTTTCTGTGGCACTTTCCCTGGGGTCGCCCCCGCCGGCCATTAACCGGCACCGTGTTTCCATGGAGCCCGGACTTTCCTCACCCACGACCTTTCGGCGTTTGCGGGTGCGGCCGCCCAGCCAGCTGGCAGAGCGTATAAAGGGGTTCACGCCCGAAAACGCAAACGAAAAAGCTGACTTATGCGGGCGATCCAAGCGCAGCCATCTGCACCTTGACCTTGCCGCAATAGGCTGCCGACACGGGGTTCATCCGCGTTGCGGCGTGTCCGGCATTGTATTTCAGAATGGTGCCGCAGGTCGTGCCGCCACCGAGGCTCCGTGCCATGGCAAGGTATTTCATGCCGTATTTGATGTTGGTGTCGGGATCGAACAGGCCCTTGGCGGAGCCGCTATAGCCCATCATCCGAGCCGTGGCCGGCTTGATCTGCATCAGGCCGATCTCGCCGGCGCTGCCGACGATGTTGGGCCGGTAGTTGCTCTCGATCTTGATGACCGCCGAGGCGAGCGACACCGGCACGCCTTCGATCGCCGCATAGCGGGCAACGATTGCGGAATACTGGCCGCTGCTCGCCACCGCGGCCGTCGACTCCGCCGCGTTCCTGAGGCCGATCGATGCCGTTCTCGTCATGTCGACGGTCTTGCGGCCGCGCTTCGTCTGCCTTTTGGCGATGGACTTCTTCGCTTTGGACCAGCTTGCCTTTTCCGCTTTGGCGGAAGCCCGCTTCGTCTCCGCTTTGGCGGATGCCTGCTTTGTCGCCTTGGCGTCGTGGCCTGCCTTGCCGCTTTTTGCGGATACCACGGGAAACCCTTGATCGGCCCGCGGGCTGAATGACGCTGCATGCGCCGCACTGAAGGCAAAAGTCATTACGCCGGCAGCAAGAGCTGCCGTTAAAACGGTAAATTTCTGCATGTGATCCTGTTCTGTCTGAACCGCGCGAAGATGTTCACGCAGCAACGCCTAACCAACGTCGGAACAACCCGGGGGGCTTGGGGTCCGACATCTACACGTCAGCCGTTTGACGCCCGAATTGGTGTCAAACAAGGCCAGGCAAGTCACTTTGAGTGACAGCCTGTAACTTAAGGATTGGAAAGAATTGCTTGGGAGAGGTCTCCCGGGGATTAGCGCTTCACGGAAGCAAGCAGCCTTTGCAGCGTCCGCAGCGTCGAGCCGTCGGCAACGCCGTCCACCTTGCGCGGCCGGAAATGCCGTTGGAAGGCTTCGACCACCGCCTCCGTCTGCCGGTCCAAAACGCCGGATATTTCAACGCCATAGCCGTAGAGCGCCAGCATCGACTGCAACGCTTCGACATCGCCGCCGGTGTCGCCGGTTGTCAGAGTGGCGCCTCGCCTGACGGGCGCGGCCGTAACGAGATGGCCGACACCGGCCTCGAATAGCGTCCGCCACGGAAACTTCTCGCCGGGATCGATTTTGCGCCCCGGCGCAACATCGGAATGCGCGAGTACCCGCTCGGCGGCGATCGAATGCCGACCGGCGATCCCCCGGCACAGCCCGATCACGGCATCGATCTGCCGCCGGGGAAAACCGGGATAGCCCAGCGAATGCCCCGGATTGACGATCTCGATGCCGACGGAACAGGAATTGATGTCGGCGCATCCGAACCACGAACTCTTGCCGGCATGCCAGGCGCGGTCGCTTTCCCTGACCATCTGCACGATATGGCCATTCTCGTGGACCAGATAATGCGACGAGACCTCGCTGGCCGGATCGCAAAGCCAGGCCTCGGCCCCGGCGCCGGTCGCCATGCCGGTGTAGTGCAGCACGATCATGTCGGGCCTGGGTGTCTCGCGCCGCGGGCCGAAATTCGGCGATACCCTGACTTCGGCACGTGGCTCGTCGGGCAGAAAGCCGCTCATGCGTGGCGCAGGCCCCGCTCGATCATCTCGTAGGCGGCATTGATCGCCGCCACCCTGGTGGTCGCGATCTTGATGAATTCCTGAGGCAGGCCGCGCGCAATCAGCCGATCCGGATGATTGTCGGAAACCAGCTTGCGATAGCGTTTCCTGACCTCTTCGAACGGCTTGCCGCGCTCGATGCCCAGCACGACATAGGGATCCCCGGCGCCGAGATTGACGTGCCGGGCCATGATGGCTTCGTAATGCACTTCGTCGATGCGGAAAATCTCGGCGATGCGGTGCAGGAAATGGCCTTCGCGCTCGTGCACCAGCCCGTCGGCCTTGGCGATATGGAACAGACCGTCGAGTATGTCTTCAAGCATCACGCAGTTGGAATGCCCCGAACCGCACATCTGCGCCATCCGCTCGGCATAGGTTTCGAAACCGGCCACGTCGCGCTGGGCGAGATCGAACAGCCGCGCCACATTGCGCGTCTCCTTCGGCGGCACTTCGAATATCTCCTGGAAGGCGCGCACCTCGTCCTGGGTGACGATGCCATCGGCCTTGGCCATCTTGGCCGACAGCGCGATCATCGCCACCGAAAAGGCGACACGCCGGCGCAAATCCGCATCGCCGGAGAAAACCGTGCGCACAGCCTCGACAACGTCGGCGACACCCGACGAGGTTGAGGATGAAACGCGGGTGATGAACTCGCCGAGGCGATCCCAAATCGACATGGCCTGCTTCTTAGAGCCACCGCTCCCTCCTATCAAGCCGGGACAGTGCCGCAGGCTTTGCGCGACAAATCGATCCGGCGCGCGAGAGGGATTGGCCCACGGCGCCCGGACGACATGAGAAAGGCCGGCGCGAGCCGGCCTTCCTCATTCATCACAAGAAGTACTGCTTGCTCACTACTGCGCGGGCGCAGGAGCTGGTGTTGCCGGAGCCGGCTCGGCGGGCTTCTCGGGTGTGATGCTCTTCGTGGTCGAATTATCCGTTGCCGGAGGCGTCGCGGCCGGCGGCGTGGCTTCCGGGGTGGCCGGCTTCATCGGTTCCTCGGCGGCCGGCGGGTTGGTGCTCTGGGTGGTGGTGTTGTCCGTACCGCTGTCACTGCAGGCGGCGACGCCAAGCAAAGCCAAACCGGAAACGGACGCGAGAATGAGCTTTTTCATTTGTCTCTCCTTCAACACACGCTCACGTTGCCGTGAGCGGTCGAAGGACAAATGCGTCAGCCGGCCATGAGTTTCGTAACGTTGCGTTTCCGCATGTAACATCGTCTGGTTCATTTGCGATTGCCGCCCAGGCCGTAGCGAACTAACAGCATGTGCCGAAACACCGATCGAACAGAAGAGCGCCAGGGGCTGTCATGACCGAAAAATGGGATTTCTGGATCGACCGCGGCGGCACATTCACCGATATCATCGGCCGAGATCCGGAAGGCGGGCTGCACCCGCGCAAGCTTCTCTCCGAAAATCCCGAAGCCTATAACGATGCCGCCATCCAGGGCATTCGCGACCTTCTTGGCTTGTCGGCCGGCGACACGATCCCGAGCGGCCTGATCGGCGACATCAAGATGGGCACCACGGTCGCCACAAATGCGCTGCTGGAGCGCAAGGGCGACCGCGTGCTTTTGCTCATCACCAAGGGCTTCCGCGATGCGCTGAAGATCGCCTACCAGGCACGCCCGGACATCTTCGCCAAGGAGATCATCCTTCCCGAACAACTCTACGAGCGCGTCATCGAAATCAACGAGCGTGTGCGCGCCGATGGCTGCGTCGAACAATTGCTCGATATCGCCGCCTGCCGGCCGGCGATCGAACAGGCCAGGGCCGATGGCATCGATGCGGTCGCCATCGTCTTCATGCACGCCTGGAAATACCCCGACCACGAGAAGGCCGTGGCGAAAGTCTGCCGCAAACTCGGTTTCAGCCAGGTCTCGGTCAGCCATGAGGTCTCGCCGCTGATCAAGCTGGTCGGCCGCGGCGACACCGCGGTGGTCGACGCCTATTTGTCGCCGATCCTGTCGCGCTATGTGCAAAGGGTGGCGGGAGAGTTGGGTGCGGCGCCAAGCTCCCCCCTTGTGGGGGAGAGCGATCAATCCCCCCGCCTGATGTTCATGATGTCGTCGGGCGGTCTCACCGCCGCCGACATGTTCCAGGGCAAGGACGCACTGCTGTCAGGACCAGCCGGCGGTGTCGTCGGCATGGTCGAGACGGCCAGGCTCGCCGGCTTCGACAAGGTCATCGGTTTCGACATGGGCGGCACCTCGACCGACGTCGCTCACTATGACGGCGAATATGAGCGCGCCTTCGACACCGAGGTCGCCGGCGTGCGCATCCGCGCGCCGATGATGCGCATCCATACCGTCGCCGCCGGCGGCGGCTCGATCCTGCACTACGAGGCCGGCCGCTTCCGGGCCGGGCCGGATTCGGCTGGCGCCAATCCCGGCCCGGCAGCCTACCGGCGCGGCGGCCCGCTCGCCGTCACCGACGCCAATGTGATGCTGGGCAAGCTGCAGCCCGATTTCTTCCCGGCCATTTTCGGACCCGGCCAGGACGAGCCGCTCGACGTCGAGACGGTACGGGCAAAATTCGCCGCACTCGCCGCCGAAATCGGCGATGGCCGGTCGCCCGAGACTGTCGCCGAGGGCTTCGTCACTATCGCCGTCGAAAACATGGCCAATGCCATCAAGAAGATCTCCGTGCAGCGCGGCTACGACGTCACCGAATATCTCTTGAACTGTTTTGGCGGCGCCGGCGGCCAGCACGCTTGCCTGGTCGCCGATGCGCTCGGCATGGAAGCGGTGCTGATCCATCCCTTCTCAGGTCTTCTGTCGGCCTATGGCATCGGCCTGTCCTCGGTCTTTGCCTCGCGCCAGCAGGCGCTGCTGAAACCGCTTGCCGAAGAGTCCAGAACGGAGATCGGCAACCTCATTGCCACCTTGAGGAAAGCCGTTGTCGCAGAACTCGCGGCGCAAGGCATCGGCGAGGATACGGTCGCCACGAAGTCGGTGCTGCACATTCGCTACGACGGCACCGACACGACACTGCCGGTGAATTTCGAGGCGGATTCGATTTTCCAGGCCAGGCGCGATTTTGAAATCGCCCACAAGGCGCAGTTCGGTTTCGTCTATGACGACAAGCCGATGATCGTCGAGACCGTCGGCGTCGAAGGCACCGACACCGGCGGCACTGGGCGCGACGAAACTGAATCGCGAACCGAAGACCTTGCCGTAAGCCCTTCACAGACCCGCGAAATCTTCACCGAGGGAGAGTGGCGCACTTCACCCATCTTCCGCCGCGAGGCGCTGAAGCCGGGAAACAGGGTTGCGGGACCTGCCTTGATTATCGAGCCGAACCAGACAATCGTCATCGAGCCGGGCTGGCTGGCCGAAATCACCGCCAGGAACCATGTGCTCCTGCGCCGCGTCGAGAAAAAGCGCCGGCAGGCAGCGCTCGGCACCGAGGCCGATCCGGTCATGCTGGAGGTTTTCAACAACCTCTTCATGTCGATCGCCGAGCAGATGGGCGTCACGCTGCAGAACACCGCCTATTCCGTCAACATCAAGGAACGGCTGGATTTTTCCTGCGCCGTCTTCGACCGGACCGGCGCGCTGGTCGCCAATGCGCCGCACATGCCGGTACATCTCGGCTCGATGGACCGCTCGGTCGAAACCATCATCCGGCTGAATTCCGGCGACATCCACCCCGGCGACGTCTTTGCCCTCAACGCACCCTACAATGGCGGCACGCATCTGCCGGACATCACTGTCGTGACGCCGGTCTTCGATGATGCCAAGGAAAGAATCCTGTTCTGGGCCGCCTCGCGCGGCCATCACGCCGATATCGGCGGCACGGCACCCGGCTCGATGACGCCGCTCGCCACCACGGTCGACGAGGAAGGCGTGCTGTTCGACAATTTCCGCATCGTCGACCGTGGCCGCTTCCGCGAGAAGGAGCTGGAAACGCTGCTCACCGATCACCGCTATCCGGCCCGCAATCCGCACCAGAACATCGCCGACCTCAAGGCGCAGATCGCCGCCAACGAGAAGGGCGTAGCCGAACTGCGCAAGATGGTCGCCCATTTCGGCCTCGATGTCGTCGAGGCCTATATGGGCCATGTCCAGGACAATGCCGCCGAAAGCGTGCGCCGCGTGCTAGAGCGGCTGCCGGATAGTTCTGAGTACGAATACCCGACCGACACCGGCCAGATCATCAAGGTGAAGATCACGGTCGACCGGCAAAAGCGCGAGGCGACGGTAGACTTCACCGGCACCTCGCCGGTGATGAAGAACAATTTCAACGCGCCCGAGCCGGTGGCCCGCGCCGCCGTGCTCTACGCCTTCCGCGTCATGGTCGAGGATATGATCCCGATGAATGCCGGGTGCCTGCGGCCCATCAACATCATCATTCCCGATGGCTGCATGCTGAAACCCGCCTACCCCGCCGCCGTCGTCGCCGGCAATGTCGAGACCTCGCAGCATGTCACCAACGCGCTGTTCGGCGCCATGGGCGCCATGGCCAACGCCCAAGGCACGATGAACAACCTGACCTTCGGCAACAAGACGTACCAGTACTACGAGACGATCTGCTCCGGCTCGCCGGCCGGCCAGATGAACTCCGGCCGCGGCTTTGCCGGCACCTCCGGCGTCCACACCCACATGACCAATTCGCGCCTCACCGATCCCGAAGTGCTGGAACTGCGCTTTCCCGTGCTGCTCGAGGATTTCCACATTCGGGAAAATTCCGGCGGCAACGGCAGATGGAGCGCCGGCGATGGCACCAAACGCACCATCCGCTTCCTCGAAAAGATGGAATGCGCGATCCTGTCCTCGCACCGCAACCGTCCTCCCAAGGGGCTGGACGGAGGCGGCGATGGCGAGGTCGGCTCGACCAAGATCCGCCGCAAGGACGGCACGATCGACCTGCTGAAAGCCTGCGACCAGACCATGTTGCAGGCCGGCGACGCCGTCATCCTGACGACGCCGACGCCGGGGGGATTTGGCCGGCGATGACCTCGCCCCCGGGCTGCTAGCCGGCTGCTGTCATCCATCTGTCATCGCCGAGCGCTACCCGCTTGCGGCAAAGCAAATGGGGAATCACTTTGCCATGACGGACGTTTCCGCAGATCTGGTTTTTCGCCGCGGCAAGGAAGTTGGAAAGGCCGTCTATCAGAACCGCCCGCTGTCGAAAGCCGGCATTTCGGAGCGGCTGTTCGCCTTCCTGTTTTCCGGCCTCGTCTATCCGCAGATCTGGGAAGACCCCGATGTCGACATGGAGGCGATGCAGCTCGGCCAGGGCCACCGCGTCGTCACCATCGCCTCCGGCGGCTGCAACATCCTGGCCTACCTCACGCGCTCGCCGGCCCGGGTCGACGCCGTCGACCTCAACACCGCGCACATCGCCCTGAACCGCATGAAGCTGGAGGCGATGCGCCATTTGCCATCGCAGGGCGACCTGTTCCGCTTCTTCGGCGCCGCCGACACCAGCCACAATTCGAAAGCGTATGACCGTTTCATCGCGCCGCATCTCGATCCTGTCAGCCGTCACTACTGGGAGCGCCGCAACTGGCGCGGGCGCCGTAGGATCACTGTCTTCGACCGCAATTTCTACCAGACCGGCCTGCTCGGCCTGTTCATCGCCATGGGCCATCGCACGGGAAAATTCTTCGGCGTCGACCCAGCCGGCATCATGCAGGCCAGGAACATCGGCGAGCAGCGCCGCTTCTTCAACGAGGAGTTGGCGCCGGTCTTCGACAACAAGCTTTTGAGATGGGCGACGTCGCGCAAGGCTTCACTGTTCGGCCTCGGCATTCCACCGGCGCAGTACGATTCGCTGATCACTTCTGGCGACGGCACCATGGCCAGCGTGCTGAAAGCCCGGCTGGAAAAACTCGCTTGCGATTTTCCGCTGGAGAATAACTACTTCGCCTGGCAGGCCTTTGCCCGCCGCTATCCGAACCCCGGCGAGGCCGCCCTGCCCGCCTATCTCGAAAAGCAGAATTACGAGAGCATCCGCGGCAATGTCGACCGCGTCGCCATCCACCATGCCAATCTGATCGAGTTTCTCGCCGGCAAGGATGCAGGCTCCGTCGACCGTTTCATCCTGCTCGATGCACAGGACTGGATGACCGACGACCAGCTCAACGCGCTGTGGGCGGAAATCACCCGCACGGCTTCGGCCGGCGCCCGCGTCATCTTCCGCACCGCCGCCGAGCCCAGCCTGCTGCCGGGTCGCGTCTCCAGCTCGCTGCTCGACCAATGGGACTATCA
>NZ_RZRP01000182.1:0-8832 GCF_003997795.1 Mesorhizobium sp. M7A.F.Ca.US.005.03.2.1
ACAGTGCCTTGGTCGGCCGTCTCGGCCAGCGCCATCAGCACATCCTTGCTGGGCGGCGCAGCCAGAGCGGCCGGCAGCGAATTGTCGGGACGCCATGTCGGCAACGGTATGTTGTTGACCGCGACCTGGGTCGCATCAGCCGAAGCCGTTGCATCGGCCATGCCGAAAGGAACGCTCGCCGGCGCATGCGCGGTCGCCACGGCCTGCTCGGTGGTGGCTGTCGCCTCCGCCATCGCGAAGGGAACATTCTCAGGCTGCTGCGCGCCGACATCGGCTTTCGGCCGCGGTGCGAAATCCGGCAGCGGAATGCTTCGGGCCGGCAATGCCGCGATGATCGTCTCCGGCGTGTCCTGTTCAGGCTCCGGAGCCTGCTGTTCGGTCACCTGCGGAATCTCGGCGCGCCGCGCATTCTCCGGCGCCACGATGGCGATGCCCGGGAGGTTGCTGGTCTTGGCCGCCGCTGCCGGCTTCAGGTTTCTCGCCTTGGGCGGGGGGGCGGCCGAAGCGGTCTCGACATCGGCGCTGTCGTCGGCCTCGTCGTCGCCGCCGCCACCGAAGAAAGCCGACAGGAATCCACCCGATTTCTTGCTGCTGCCGCCGGCACTGGCCATCTCGATGGCCGGCGAGCCCGATCCCTTGCGCGCCTTGTAGGAGGCGAGCGCCTGCTCAAAGCCGGGCAGCGGCCTGCCGTCGCTCGGCACATGCAGCGTCTTGCCATTGGGGAACAGGGAGACCAGTTCCTGGCGGCTGATACCGGGCCAATGGCGCACATTGCCGACATCCATATGGACGAACGGCGAACCCGATGACGGATAGTAGCCGACGCCGCCGCCCTGCATCTTGAGGCCGATGTTGCGCAGCTTTTTCAGCGGCACGCCGGGAATATAGAAATCCATCGCCTTGCCGAGCATGTGCTGGCTCTTCTCGGCCACGCCCCTGCTGCGGCTGCGCAGCATCGAGTTCGTCGACGGCGAGCGATAGCCGCACACGACCTGGATGTAGTCCGTGGCACCTGCTTCCCGATACGCCTCCCAGACGAGATCCAGCAGGCGCGGATCCATCTTGGTCGGCTCGTTGCGACGCCAGTCGCGCAAAATGATGTTGATCTTGCGGAGACCCTCGGGAACGTAGCGGCCGTTGCGCTTGTAGACGATCTCGGCCTTCTCGTGGGTGTGGAGATGATAAAGCTTCAGCGACCGTGTTTCGGCGCTGGCTCCGCTCGCAGCCGCGGCAACAAAACCAAAAGCGACAACCAACACTGCCAGCCACTTCGGCCAGACGCTCAAATGATGGTGCCGCCTGTTTGTGTGTCGTTCGATTCTGTTCAAATCAAAAGGCCTTGCAGGCTGCCGTTTGTCCCCGGATTTGTCCAAACGGATGTGGCATTAGCACACCCGAATATCGATCCTAATGGTTAATCATCGCTTATTGAAGCCGAAATGCGGTAACACCGTGGCGATATCCCGTCAAAAATTGTTCACAAGGTTTCTTGGTAAACCGCTGGTTTAGATCAGATTTTCGCCTTCGCCCCGAACACGATCTGTTACCGTTAGCCTTAATGCGTGAACAGAGCTGTCCACGGGACAGCCACAATGCCGCTGAAACGGCGACACAAGGCCCGTTGTGGCATTGCAAGCTGGCGCCGGCCTTGTGGCAAAGCCGGAAGCCGGGCCAAAGCTCAGCCCGGCATCGCCCTTAGGAGGCGAGTCGATCGACGCGGCCTGTCTCCGGATCGATGCCGTGTTCCTTGAGCTTGCGATAGAGCGTCGAGCGGCCGATGCCGAGTCGGCGGGCGACTTCGCTCATCTGTCCGTTGTAGTGATCGATGGCAAGCTTGATCATCTCGAGTTCGACATCGGCAAGTGCCCGCACATTGCCGCGCTCGTCGAGCGCCCGCAACGTGCCGAAGCGAGGCTGCAGCCTTGCCGGCGGATCGAACGCGATTGCCGGGCCGCCCTCGCCGGGCAAGGCTTCGTCATCGCGCGCCTGCAAAGGCAAGGACGGCGACGGCGCGTCGCCATCCATATCGAGGTTGACGGTGCCTTCCACTTGCGCCCGGATCTGCGGGAAGTCCTCCGCGGTTAACATATCGCCTTCGCAAAGCACCGAGGCGCGAAAGACGGCGTTTTCGAGCTGCCGGATGTTTCCGGGCCAGTCATAGGCCTGCAGCACGGCGAGCGCTGCCGCCGAAATACCTTGCAGGCGACGGTGCGGGTCGGCCGGCGCGACCTTCTCCATGAAATGGGTGACCAGATACGGGATGTCGTCGCGGCGGTCGCGCAGCGGCGGCACGAAGATCGGATAGACGTTCAGCCGGTAGAACAGATCCTCGCGGAACTTGCCGTCCTTGACCTGCTGCAGGAGGTTGCGGTGCGTCGCCGAAATCAGCCTGATGTCGACCCTGACGGTCGAGCGCCCACCGACCGGGTCGACCTCGCCGTCCTGGACCGCGCGCAACAGCTTGACCTGCACGTCGAGCGGCAGGTCGCCGATCTCGTCGAGAAACAACGTGCCCGAATGCGCTTCGACGAACTTGCCGGTGTGCTTGTCGGTGGCCCCGGTGAACGAGCCCTTCTCGTGACCGAACAGGATCGATTCGACCAGATTGTCTGGAATGGCGCCGCAATTGACGGTGACGAAGGGTTTCGTGCGGCGGTCGCCACTGCCCTGGATGGCGCGCGCCACCA
The DNA here is from genome assembly GCF_003997795.1 of Mesorhizobium sp. M7A.F.Ca.US.005.03.2.1. NCBI lineage: Bacteria > Pseudomonadati > Pseudomonadota > Alphaproteobacteria > Hyphomicrobiales > Phyllobacteriaceae > Mesorhizobium > Mesorhizobium sp. M7A.F.Ca.US.005.03.2.1. The sequence continues at coordinate 2,688 of NZ_RZRP01000182.1, forward strand.
GTTCCTTGCCGACGCCGGACTCGCCCTCGATCAGGATCGGGATGTTGGATGCCGCCGCTTTCTGGCCAAGACGGATCACCCTGTCCATGGCCGGGCTGTGCGTGATCATGTCCTTGAAGGTCAGGAGGCCGCCGCGCCGGCGCGATGTGCGCTTGACCTCGCCCTCGACGGCCTCGACCTTGAGCGCATTGCCGATCGATGCCTGCAGCCTGTCGGGAGACGCCGGCTTGACGACGAAATCGAAGGCGCCATGACGCATCGCCGAAACCACGGTCTCGATTCCGCCCTGCGCGGTTTGCACGATCGCCGGCACGTTGATGTCGCGCTCGCGCATCGCCTTCAGCACGCCGATACCGTCGAGACCGGGCATGACCAGATCGAGGATGACCACCGACACCTCGCGGGCGCCGGGTCCATCGAGGATGTCGAGAGCGGCCGCGCCGCCGTCGACGACGATTGCGCTGTAGCCGAACCGCGTCACCGCCGCTTCGAGCAGCCGGCGTTGCACCGGATCGTCATCGACTATGAGTATGGAACCTGTCATGACTGGTGTGACTGCCCGCCCGAGGAATTCTGCCCTGTGGACCATCTTGGCACAGGGTTCTAAATAAGGTTTCAAAAAACCCGGTGAATGAATTCCTTAGGATTTGACCGGCTTCTCGTTTCTCCTTGAACCTTGGCCACGGAAGGTGTCGGCAATGCATAGGGATTCTGGGCACATGGTTTCCGCACGGCGGCTGGCGGCGCCGGCGTCGGGTCAAGGCGCGGCCGAGCTGGGCGACCTGCCGGAATGGAACCTTGCCGACCTCTATGCCGGCATGGACGCGCCGGAGCTGAAGCGCGACATCGCCAAGGCCGCCACCGATGCCACCAGTTTCGAGAGCCGCTGGAAGGGTACGCTGGCCGCCGAAGCCGAGCGCGGCAGCGCCGGCAGGCTGGGCGAGGCGCTTGTCGCCTACGAGGCGCTGGAGGAACTGATCGGCCGCATCGTCTCCTATGCGGGACTGGTTTATGCCGGAAACACCGCCGATCCCCAGCGCGCCAAGCTCTATGGCGACATCCAGGAGAAGATGACCGACGCCAGCGCGCACCTTCTGTTCTTCGCGCTCGAACTCAACCTGATCGACGATGCGTCGATCGAAGGCGCGCTCGCCGGCGATCCCGCCTTCGGCCACTATCGGCCATGGGTGCTCGATCTGCGCAAGGACAAGCCTTACCAGCTCGAGGACCGCGTCGAGCAGCTCTTCCACGAAAAGTCGATCACCGGACGCGGCGCCTGGAACCGCCTGTTCGACGAGACGATGACCGACCTTCGCTTCCACATCGACGGCGAGGAACTGACGTTGGAGCCGGCGCTGAACCGTCTGCAGGACGCCGACGGCGAGGTGCGCCGCCGGGCGTCCGAGGCGCTGGCCACGACCTTCCGCAAGAACTTGCGCACCTTCACGCTGATCACCAACACGCTGGCCAAGGACAAGGAGATATCCGACCGCTGGCGTGGCTTCGAGGACATCGCCGATTCACGCCATCTGGCCAACCGCGTCGAGCGCAGTGTGGTGGACGCCTTGGCCTCCGCCGTTCGCGATGCCTATCCGCGCCTCTCGCACCGCTACTACGCGATGAAGGCACGCTGGCTGGGCATGGAGGTGATGAACCATTGGGACCGCAACGCGCCGTTGCCGGATACGCCCCAGGCGATCATCGGCTGGGACGAGGCCAGGAACACCGTGCTGTCCGCCTATCAGCGCTTTTCGCCCGACATGGCCGAGATCGCGCGAACCTTCTTCGACCGCAACTGGATCGACGCGCCGGTGCGGCCCGGCAAGTCGCCTGGCGCCTTCGCGCATCCGACCGTACCGTCGGCGCATCCCTATGTCCTGCTCAACTACATGGGCAAGCCGCGCGATGTGATGACGCTGGCGCACGAGCTTGGCCATGGCGTGCATCAGGTGCTGGCCGGCGGCCAGGGTGCGCTGATGGCCTCGACGCCGCTGACGCTGGCCGAGACGGCATCGGTCTTCGGCGAGATGCTGACCTTCCGCTCGCTGCTCGACCAGACCACCGACCGGCGCGAGCGCAAGGCCATGCTCGCCCAGAAGGTCGAGGACATGATCAACACGGTCGTGCGCCAGATCGCCTTCTATGAATTCGAGCGAAAGGTGCATGCCGAACGCAAGAACGGCGAACTGACCTCCGACAGGCTGGGTCAGTTCTGGCTCGAAGTGCAGGCCGAAAGTCTGGGTCCCGCCATCAAGCTGCGCGAAGGCTATGAGGTGTTCTGGACCTACATCCCGCACTTCATCCATTCGCCCTTTTATGTCTATGCCTATGCTTTCGGCGACTGCCTGGTGAACTCGCTTTACGCGGTCTACCAGAACGCCGAGCGCGGCTTTCAGGACAAGTATTTCGAAATGCTGCGCGCCGGCGGCACCAAACATCATTCCGAGCTTCTGGCGCCATTCGGGCTCGACGCCACCGATCCCGCTTTCTGGCAGATCGGACTTGGCGTCATCAGTGGCCTGATCGACGAGCTGGAAGCGCTCGACACTTGAAATGCGCGCCCAGGCGTCGCTCTAACAGTTTAGCCGGAATGCATGTTGGGACAGCTCTACTATCACCCTAAATATCTGTTCTTGAAGTACTCTCCACCGAAGTTTTCCGATAGCTTTCCACAAGCTCTATGATAGCCTTCGCTCCAAGCTCAGCCGGAGCGCATGCGGATCGGCGAGGAGAAATCTCAGCCGGCCGTGGCGCTCAGGCGAACGCGACAACGGCCGTTGGCCATGGGCAAGCAAAGCCGATCGCCGACAGCTCGAACCGAAGCCGGCTGTTCTGCTTACCGCGGAACCACCAAGAGTAGTCCTTCGCCGAAGATCATGACCCACGGCAGACGGATCTGACTGGAGAGAGACAATGGGCACTTTTTTCTACGTGGTCCTGGCGTTCCTGATAGGCGTATTGGTCGGCTGGTTCCTTTGGGGGCGCCTGCGCGGTGAACTCGACAGCTTGCGCGGCGATCTCGACCGTACACGCAGCGAACGCGACAGGCTGCGCACCGACAGCGACCGCCTGACCGGCGAACTCGATGCATGCGGCAAGACCCGCGCCGACCTTGAGCGCCGGCTGCGCGAAGCGTCGGCCGCACCTGCCGCCGGAAGCAGCGCGGCAAAACCGGCAAGCCAGGCGCCGGCGGCCCTGATGTCGACCCCCGCGACGGCCAAATCCGCCACCACAAAGCCCGCGACGGCCAAACCGGCCGCTGCGAAAGCGGTCTCTGCCAAGGCGGTCCCTGCCAAGCCGGCGGCGAAACCCGCCGCCACCAAAACCTCGGCTCCAGCCAAATCCGCAACGAGCAAGCCTGCAACAGTCAAGCCTGCAACAGCCAAGCCTGCAACAGCCAAGCCAGCATCCGGAAAGCCCGACAATCTGCGTCGGCTGATCGGTATCGGTCCGGTCAATGAGAAACTGCTCAAGGCACAAGGCGTCACCAGCTTCGCCCAGATCGCGTCCTGGACAGCGGCCGATATCAAACGGATCGAAGACGTCATGAATTTCGATGGCCGCATCGCGCGCGAACGCTGGATCGAGCAGGCCAAGCTGCTCGCCGCCGGCAACGAGAAGGAATTCGCCAAGCAGTTTCCAACAGCCGGAACCTCCAGCAACAGCTGATCGCCAGGCACGACCTGAAGATTGCAAGCGGCGGCGCCATATCGGCGTCGCCGTTTGCTCTTGGTTCCTGAGTTGGCCCAAAGGTCGGCTTTAAGAGGCAGCGTGCCGTTCCCTCGATTGCGCGCGGGCGGCACCCCATATAGAGCGGTTGATGGCTTCATTGACCGCAGCATTCGGTGCCCATGTCCCTGCCCGCCGCAATTTTTCGCAATGACAAAAGCGCGCGCCAGCTCGTTTTCGACCGGCCGGCCAATATCATCGTGGCGCACGACGCAGGCGATTTCGGGCCGGCTCTGGAAGCAGCACAAGCCGCGCATGATGCAGGCAAATGGCTTGCCGGCTATTTCTCGTATGAGGCGGGCTACTTGCTCGAACCCAAGCTCGTTCCCCTGCTGCCGAATGGACGCCGCGCTCCACTCGTGTGCCTTGGGGTTTTCGATGCCCCGGTCGAACAGGCGGTGCCGCCGCGCAATACGGCGGCGACCAATGGCCCGATCTTCGACGCCCGTGCGACGTGGTCGCCCGAGGATTATGAAAAACGCTTCTCGCGGCTGCACCAGCACATCCGGCAAGGTGATTGCTACCAGGGCAATCTGACCTTTCCCGTGCATGCGCAATGGTCAGGCGAGCCGCTGGCCGCCTTCGATGCGTTGACTGAACGTCAGCCGGTGAAATATGGCGCGCTGATCGCGCTCGGTGAACCCATCGTGCTGTCGCGCTCGCCTGAACTGTTCTTCGAGATCGACGCCGAGGGCATGATCGAGACGCATCCGATGAAGGGAACGGCGCCGCGCGGCGCCACCAAAGCCGAGGACGAACGGCAGAAGATCTTCCTGCGCAATGACGAGAAAAACCAGGCCGAAAACCGGATGATCGTCGATCTCCTGCGCAACGATATCTCGCTGATCAGCGAGGTGGGCACGCTGGACGTGCCGGCGCTGTTCCGCATCGAGACTTACCCGACCGTGCATCAGATGGTGAGCGACGTCAGGGCCAAATTGCTGCCGGGTCTCTCTATCCGCCAGATCTTTGCGGCGCTGTTTCCTTGCGGTTCGATCACCGGCGCGCCTAAGATCCGGGCCATGGAGATCCTGCGCGACCTGGAAGGCACGCCCCGCGATGCCTATTGCGGCGCCATAGGCTGGATCGCGCCCGGCGGCCCGATGCGCTTTTCCGTGGCGATCCGCACCATCTCGCTCTTTTCGGGCGGCGAGGCCGTCTACAATGTCGGAGGCGGCGTCGTCTTCGATTCGACGGCGCAGGAGGAGTATCAGGAGTGTCTGCTGAAAGCGCGCTTCGCGACGGGAACACCGCCGACTTTCAGTTGATCGAGACCATGCGCTGGGAACCCGGCTCGGGCTTCCTGCGCTTCGATCGTCATCTTGCGCGCCTCTATGGCTCGGCGGCGGAACTCGGCTTCCGCTGTGATCCAGGCACGGTCGGCGAGGCGCTGAGCAGCGCGGTCGGCGGTTCCGGCGTTGCCATGCGCACGCGCCTCGTCCTGTCGCACGATGGCGAGGTGACGGCCTCTGCGCAGCCTTATGAACCGCTCGCCGCCGACAAGGTCTGGATGCTGCGGCTGGCGCGGACGAGGCTCGATTCGAACGACACGCTGCTGCGCCACAAGACCAGCCGGCGACAGCTTTACACGCGTGCTCGTGCCGAACACCTCATCACGCAGGCCGACGAGGTGCTTATGGCCAACGAGCGTGGCGAGATCTGTGAAGGCACGATCACCAATGTCTTTGCCGATCTCGGCGACGGCGTGCTGGCGACGCCCCGGCTCGATTGCGGCCTGCTGCCTGGCGTATTGCGCGCGCAGCTTCTGGATGAAGGCCGCGCCCGCGAAGCGATCTACAGCTTGGACGATCTGAAATCCGCCAAGTCCCTGTTCGTCGGCAATTCGCTGCGCGGACTGATCCCGGCAAGACTGACCTGAGACATGACGTCCCCAAAACATACGCTGCCCACCCACACGCCCTATGACGGCTCGTCGAAACTGTTCAGCATCGGGCTGAAGCCGCTCGACCCGGCGGCCTGGATCGAGGTCGACGGCCATCTGCTGCCGTATCTCGCCGAAAAGCACCGGCTCTATGCCGAAATCCCAGAGCGCGTTTTCGTCGAGGAGGACGGCACGCGCGACGCCCAGCAGGAAGTGCTCGACTTGCTCGCTGCGCATCTCCCGGAGAGGTTCCCCGAAACCCATCGGCTCGGCGGATCAGGCGTCGAGGTGGCGGGCGCGGCGAGCCGTCTGCCTGCTTCCCTCGCCGATGCGCCGCTGGCCAAAGCCTCACTGCTCGTCCAGGAAGACCTGATCCTGATGCGCAGCAGTGACAGCGGCTGGCGGCTGGTCGCCGGCTCGCTCTGCTTTCCCTCCTCCTGGTCGCTCCTGGAAAAGTTCGGCAAGCCGCTGCAGGACATCCACGCGCCGGTGCCGGGTTTCGGCCCGGGCACGCGTCCGGCGGAACTCATCAAC
>NZ_RZRP01000183.1:0-8821 GCF_003997795.1 Mesorhizobium sp. M7A.F.Ca.US.005.03.2.1
TGCAGGACACAAGATGCTCCAGAGACAAAAGGCTGCCGGCATGACCGGATATTTTTCCTCTCCTTTCCCCCGCCGCACCTCGGTCGGCGTCGATGTGGGCGGCGTGGTCGTCGGCGGCGGCGCGCCCGTTGTCGTCCAATCGATGACCAACACCGACACGGCCGATATCGACCAGACCGTCGCGCAGGTCGCAGCACTGCACCGGGCCGGCTCCGAGATCGTGCGCATCACCGTCGATCGCGACGAGAGTGCCGCCGCCGTACCGCGCATTCATGAGCGGCTTCAGCGGCTTGGCATCAACGTGCCGCTGGTCGGCGACTTCCACTATATCGGCCACAAGCTCTTGGCCGATCACCCGGCCTGCGCCGAGGCGCTGGCCAAATATCGGATCAACCCCGGCAATGTCGGCTTCAAGGACAAGAAGGACCGGCAGTTCGCCGACATCGTCGAGATGGCGATCAGGCATGACAAGCCGGTGCGCATCGGTGTCAACTGGGGCTCGCTCGACCAGGAGCTTTTGACCCGGCTGATGGACGACAACCAGGACAAGGGTTTTCCGCTGACGGCGCAAGAGGTGATGCGCGAGGCGATCGTGCAGTCGGCCATTCTCTCGGCCGAGATGGCGGAAGAGATCGGCCTTGGCCGCGAGAAAATCATCCTGTCGGCCAAGGTCAGCGGCGTGCAGGACCTGATTGCCGTCTATGCCGAGCTCGCCACCCGCTCCAACCATGCGCTGCATCTCGGCCTGACCGAAGCCGGCATGGGCTCGAAAGGCATCGTCGCTTCGTCGGCCGCCATGGGCATCCTGCTGCAGCAAGGCATCGGCGACACCATCCGCATCTCGCTGACGCCGGAGCCGAATGGCGACCGCACGCGCGAGGTGCAGGTTTCGCAGGAATTGCTGCAGACGATGGGGTTCAGGCAGTTCGTGCCGATCGTCGCCGCGTGTCCCGGCTGCGGCCGCACGACCTCGACCGTGTTCCAGGAGCTCGCTCAGAACATCCAGGCAGATCTCAGGAAGAACATGCCGGTGTGGCGCGACAAATATCCCGGCGTCGAGAACCTCAAGGTCGCGGTGATGGGTTGCATCGTCAACGGCCCGGGCGAGTCCAAGCATGCCGATATCGGCATTTCGCTGCCCGGCACCGGCGAGACGCCGACGGCGCCTGTCTTCGTCGACGGCAAGAAGGCGGCGACGCTGCGCGGACCGTCGATCGCGGCGGATTTCGAGAAAATGGTCGCCGACTATATCGAACAGCGGTTCGGTCGCGGCGGCAAGGCCGCGGCAGAGTAGGTCAAATGCGGCGTTTCCTGTGGGCGACGCTGGTCCTGCTGTGTGGGCTAGTCTGGTCGACACTGGCTCAGGCCGATCCGCCGCAATCCGCCAAGCAACGGCTTATCGACAAGGTCTGCAACCTGATCCAGGCGCATGCCGACCAGAATGGTTTGCCCAGGGATTTCTTCGCCCGGCTGATCTGGAAGGAGAGCCGTTTCGATCCCAACGCCGTCAGTCCCGTCGGCGCCGAAGGCATTGCCCAGTTCATGCCGGGAACCGCCAAGATGCGCGGGCTTGCCAATTCCTTCGACATCAATCAGGCGATCCCGGCTTCGGCGAAATATCTCGCCGAAATGAAAACCGGCTACGGCAATCTCGGCCTGGCGGCCGCCGCCTACAATGCCGGCGAGAGCCGGGTGTCGCGCTGGCTCAGTTCCGGCGGTTTCCTGCCGATGGAAACCGAAAGCTATGTCTTCGACATCATGGGCGAACCAGCCGACAAGTTCACCGACCGAGCCTATGCCGGAAGGGTCGAACCGCTCGACGCTAAGGCGGATTTTGCCGTCGCTTGCCGAAAACTGCCGGTGATCATGTCGCGGACCGTGGCGATGGCCTCGATCAACGTAAAGCCGTGGGGCATCCAGGTGGCCGGCAATTTCCGCCGCAGTGCCGCGATCAACCAGTGGCTCAGGGTAAGGAGCCGGTTCCCGGCCCTGCTCAATGGGCACGATCCAGTGGTCAGCCGGGTGCGCACGCCGATCGGCCGGCGGGGTATCTATGCGGTCAGGATCGGTGTCGACCACCGCGCCGATGCAAACGTCATCTGCCAGAAATTGCAAAGCATCGGTGGGGCATGCGTGGTGGTGCGCAACCGGTAATTTGACCCCTGCCGGCAGGGTATTTTGTCTGAGAGAGGCATTTAAAAAGCGACAGCCGTGGCGTCGCATCCAGCAAGGATTTCAGCTATGGCGGCGGCCATGTTACCAGGAGCGACAGCCCCTGCCTTTGACAAGCCGCGTGGGCACAACATGTTCGATGGATACATTATCTGCGGTACGCCGAGGACGGGGAGCACTTTGCTGTGCAAGCTTCTGGCGTCCACGAAGACGGCCGGTGATCCGCACTCATTCTATCGGCGCCAGGACGTGGTGGAGTGGGCCGAAGAGTGGAAGTTGCCCGATCGCGCCGCGATGAGCGAGCTCGAATTCGATGCCGCGTATCTCGATGCCGCGATCGCCGCCGGCAAGGGTGGGACCGGCCTCTTCGGCCTCCGCTTGATGCGCGAAAATCTGGATGAGCTTTCGGCGATCCTCGACCGGATTTTCCCAAAACTGCCATCCGACAGAGCACGGTTCGAAAGAGCATTCGGCAATGTTCTCTACATACACCTCTCGCGGGAAGACAAGCTTGCGCAGGCTGTCTCCCTGATCAAGGCAGAGCAGACCGGTCTTTGGCATATCGCTCCCGACGGCACCGAGATCGAAAGGGTCGCACCGCCGAAAGAGCCCCAATATGATTTCGAGCGGATCAGGCGTGAGGTCGAGGTACTCGAGACCTATGATGCGGCATGGAACATCTGGTTCGCTGAGCAAGGCATAACCCCGCTTCGGGTTGGCTACGAGCGCCTTTCGAGCAATCCGGCGGCGACATTGCTAGGCATCTGCGAAGTCTTGGGCGTTCAAGCGCCGAATGCCGATGACGTGAGGCCCGGCGTTGCAAAGCTCTCCGACGACACGAGCCTCGACTGGATGCGCCGCTATCGCCTCGACGCAGCCGCCTGATGCATTGATGGGCTGCAGCTGGAAATTTGGAGTATGGGCAGCGACTATGACCGACCCTATCTACAGCGATCCCGACTTCGTCCAGTTCTATGATATCGAGAATCAAAGCGGCCGTGCCGATTTTGATTACTGTATCGGTCTTGCCGTAAATCGCGGCTCGGTCCTCGATCTCGGCTGTGGCACTGGCCAACTGGCTGCCGAACTTGCCGAGGGGCATAATGTCACTGGCGTTGATCCGGCATCGGCGATGCTCGACGTGGCGCGGCGCAGGGCCGGCGGCGACAGGGTCGACTGGGTCGAGGCCGACGCGCGAACTGTTCGGCTCGGGCGGCGTTTCGACCTGGTCCTGCTCACCGGGCATGCGTTCCAGGTTTTCCTGACAGGCGAGGATCAGATGGCGGTGCTGGGCACCATCGCCGAGCATCTCGCTCCCGGCGGGCTCTTCATTTTCGACACACGAAATCCCGCCGAGGAGGAATGGCTGGAATGGACACCGCAGCGCTCCGAACGGGCAGTTACGCATCCCGGCCTCGGCACGGTCAAAGCCTGGTATGATGCCGAACACGATGCCGCTACCGGCATCGTCACCTACTCGACCTTCTATGACATTCCGGGCGGTAGACCTGTTCTGGGCGCCGAATCCAAGATCGCGTTCCCCAAGAAGGAAGATCTTGCGGGGATGCTGGACGAGACTGGCCTGTTGGTCGAGCAGTGGCTGGGTGACTGGCAGGGCACACCTTATGGTGTGACCTCGCCGGAAATCATCCCGATCGGCCGGTTGCGCTGATCCGGCCTGACCAATAGGGCCGGCTTTTACGCCGTCTTGGCCACCACGGTCTCGCTGAGCCAGGTGCCGATCTTGGTGCCCAGTCGGTCGGGCGAAACGGGCTTCGGCAGATAGTCGTCCATGCCCGATTCGATGCACTTGTCGCGATCGCCCTTCAGCGCATGCGCGGTGACGCCGATGATCGGAATGTGGGTGCCCGTCGAGGTCTCCATGGCCCGGATCGCGCGGGTCGCTTCGTAGCCATTCATCTCCGGCATCGAGACGTCCATCAGGATCAGCTTGGGGCGCAGCGCCCGGTACATCTCGACCGCCGTGCGGCCGTTGCCGGCGATGCGGTAGCTCAAGCCCAAGCCATTGAGGATCTGGCCGAAGACCAGCTGGTTCACGTCGTTGTCCTCGGCAATCAGGATGTCGATCGGTCCGTTCGGCGTGGTTGTCGATTCCGGTGCTGCCGCGACTGGCAGCGCCGGGCCGCGGATGACGGTAAAGGCGGGCGGCGCTGCCGGGGGAGCCTGGACGATCGGTTCGCGGACAAACTGCGCCTTGCCGACCTGCGAACGGGCCTTCTGCACGACCGAGATAACGGTGCCGAGCAGGACCGCGGAGCGCGCCGGCTTGGTCAGATGCGCGGCAATGCCGAAGTCGATGATCATCTTGCCGAAATCGACCTGGTCGACCGAGGTCAGCAACACCACCGGGATGGAGGACAGCCGGCTGTCGGAAGCAATTGCCCTGGCGACGTCGGCGCCGTTCATGCCGGGCATCTGGTAGTCGAGGATGATGCAGTCGACGGCGGCGCCCAACTGAAAGGCGCGATCGAGGAAGGCCAGGCCGACGGCGCCGCTTTCGGCGGCGGCACAGTCGAAGCTCCAGCTTCTGAGCTGCTCGAGCAGGATTTCGCGGTTGACCGGATTGTCATCGATGACCAGCACGCGCGCGCCGGTAACGTCGACCGGCACGATCTCGTCTCGCGCCGCGGCCTGATGCGCGGGCAGCGGCACCGCGAACCAGAACACCGAGCCGCGGCCGATCTCGCTCTCGACGCCGATCTTGCCTGCCATCAGGTCGACGAGGCGGGCGGCAATGGCGAGCCCCAGCCCCGTGCCTTCATGACGGCGGGTGGACGAGCCGTCGACCTGCGCGAATTTTTCGAACACGTTCTGCAGTTTCTCGGCCGGTATGCCGATGCCGGTGTCCTCGACGCGGATCTTGAGCTGGACCACGTCGTTGACGATCTCGCCGCCGACGTCGATCAGCACGTGACCCTTCTCGGTGAACTTCACTGCGTTGCCGAGCAGGTTGGTGATGATCTGCCGGAACCGGCCGGCGTCGCCGACGACATGGGCCGGCAGGCGCGGATCGACGCGCACGATCAGTTCGAGGTTCTTTTCGGCGACGCGAGCCGAGACCAGCGTCGCCACGTCCTCGACCGCCTCGGAAAGGCGGAAGGGAGCAGGGTCGAGGGTGAGCTGGCCAGCATTGATCTTGGAGAAATCGAGGATGTCGTTGATGATGGTGAGCAGCGCGTTGCCGGACTTCACGATAACGTCGGTGAAGGTCTTTTGGCGTGGGGTCAGATCGGTCTTGGCCAGCAGTTCGGCCATACCGAGCACACCGTTCATCGGCGTGCGGATTTCGTGGCTCATATTGGCCAGGAATTCCGATTTGGCGCGGTCGGCGGCCTCGGCCTTGAACAGGGATTCGGCGGATTCGGCAAAGGCGCGGCGGATCGCCACTTCCATCGGGCGGAAGATCCAGAAGGCGACGATGGCAAGGGCCGCGAACAGGATGCCGCTGGCCCACAACAACAGCCTGTCGCTGGAGGCATCGGCCAGATGGCGCTCATCATCCATGGCGGTGCGGACGCGAACCAGCATGGGTTGGGCGAACAGGTCATTCTGGTTGCGGATTTCGCGATAGCTCCACTCATCGACCTTCTGCGCCACCGACATCAGGTTGAAATTGCGCACCATGTCGCGCGGCGACCAGAACAGATCGCCGTTAACTGAAGCGGATTGGAGTTCGTCGACGGTCTTGATCGACAGCCGCGGCTTGATCGCCGCAAGCTGGGCGGTCAGCGTCTCGATCTCGCCGGTCAGGCGCTCCGAATGGCCGCGCGCCGATGTGGTCAGGGCATCGCGTGTCTCCGCCCGCCAGGCGGTGCCGGTCGTCTCGGCAAAGTTGGTCGCGTTGCGCAGGTCTCGGGTGAAGATGACGAGATTGCTGCTCAGCGCATCGATGTCGCGGCGAAAGGAATTGACGCGATCAAGTGCAATCACGATGCCGGCGGAAGCCAGCGCGAAGATCAGCAACCCTGAAATATAGCGGATCCGGACCGACCGGATGAAGGACGAATATTCAGGCATGCGCAACCCCAACACATACGCACCATTTTAATGGCCGGGATTACGCTTCATTTACATTAAAATTTCGTTCGTGCGGGCAGGCGAGCCGTGCGAGCCGCCGGATGGACAGCGCGCCTAGGCCGCTTCCACGACGAGGGCGCGGATGCGGCCACTTACCGGGCCTTCCCCGAACCGTTTCCCAAGGGCATTCGCCACGTATCGCGTCACCTCCTCCAGCGAGCCACCGCGCGCCTCGATCTCGGCCCGCAGGGGCGTGCCCTGGCAATAGGCCGTGGCCGCCTCATATGGCGAGGAAGCGGCGCTGACGGCATCCAGCGGCTCTATGGTGATGTTACGGAAGCCGGCGGCATGCAGGTCGGCGCGGATGACGTCCGCATCGTGATAGCCATGCGGTGTCCTTGCCATGAAGCGAGGCGGATCGGCCGGGAAAAAATGGCCGAGCGCACGCGTCACCTCATCGGCAAACTCGTTCTCTTCGATGGCACCCCAGACGTTGAACAGGAAGTGTCCGCCCAGCCGCATCACGCGCCGAACTTGCCCGTAGGCGCCCACCCGATCGGGGAAGAACATCGCGCCAAACTGGCAGGCCACGGCGTCGAACTGTGCGTCCTCGAAGGGCAGCGCCTGAGCATCGGCCTGCTGCCAGGTGATGCGAGGATCGTCCACCATCCGCGTGCGTGCGTGGTCGAGCATGGGCTGGTTGAGGTCGGTGACCACGATGCGCGCTTGCGCCGGCAGCTTTGCTGCGAGCGCACGTGTCACCACACCGGTGCCCGCCGCCACTTCGAGCACCGATTGCGGCCCGAGCTTCGACACCCGCTCCGCCAGATCCCGCGCATATGGCTCGAAGATCAGCGGCACCATCGCCCGGTCGTAGATCTCGGGAATGGAACCGCTGAACAGCTTGTCGGTGGTCGACATGGCATCCTCCAACTCTTATCCGCACCGCGTGCTTGCCGTGCGGATGTCAATCCTCTGCCTCGGCAGGCTTCCGCTCAAGTTCTATTTCAGAACCGGCCGGCGGGGACGTGCGTGCAATCAGCTCGATGTTCCGGCTGGCACCAACCTTAGCTGTTACGCGCCGCCACGAATGTCGCCGCTTCTTTCAGCAACTGGGCATCGTCACCATAGGGCTCAAGCAGCGCATGCGCCTGTTGGACGAGGCCGTGAAGCTGGCCACGTGCCCAATTCGCACCATGCAAGGCCACCAGCGTCGCCTTGCCGGCGGCGGCGTCCTTGCCGGTCGCCTTGCCCATCTGGCTGGCGTCGGCGGTCAAATCGAGCAGGTCGTCGGCAAGCTGGAAGGCAAGACCGATCGCCGAGCCGAATTCGGCCAGCCGCTCGCGGTCATCGGCCGGGGCGCCGGCGATGAGGGCGCCTGCCTCGCAGGCGAAACGGATCAGCGCGCCGGTCTTCATCGCCTGCAGCCGGATGATGCCGGCCTCGTCCGGCGGCGTCTGTTCGGCTTCGAGATCGAGCTTCTGGCCGCCGACCATGCCGCCTGCTCCGGCGGCGCGGGCAAGCGCCAGCACCAGGGCTGCCCGCCGCTCCGCCGGCAGCGCAGTCGACTCGCCGGCAATGATGTCGAAGGCCAGCGTCAGCAGGGCGTCGCCGGCCAGGATCGCGGTTGCCTCGTCGAAGGCCTTGTGCACGGTCGGCTGGCCGCGACGCAGGTCGTCGTCGTCCATGGCGGGCAGATCGTCGTGGATCAGCGAATAGCAATGCACGCATTCAAGTGCGGCGGCGACACGCAGTGCCGCCTCGCCGTCGGCGGAAAAAAGGGCGGCACTTTCCATGACCAGGAAGGGCCGCAGGCGCTTGCCGCCGTTCAGCACGCCATGGCGCATCGCCGCCATCAGCCGGTCCGGCCGGGCGATCTCGCCCGAAAGCGCGCGGTCGTCGAGCAGTCGCCGCAGCAGCACCTCGACGGCGGCTGCCCGCCTGATCAGCGCCATTTCGAACGCCATTTGGTCGTCATTCGTCATGGCCGGGACCGGTAGCCGACACTCAGACGTTGCGCAAGAAGGCAAGCGCCATTATGCCGGAGCAGTATGAGCCCGTTCGGAAACTCTACTCCTGCGGTCATCTGAGGGCGTTTTCTGCGCTTCCGGTGCTTGCGTACTCTAATGTACGCTCCGCTCCGGTTCTCGAAAACACCGTCACATGACTCACAGGAGCGCGTTTCAAAACGAGCTCTCTGGCACGGGTTGGGCGGCTTGGCGGAACCGATCGTCGATCATGAAACCGAAAAGCTGGACATGGCGACGAGATCGCGGGGCGTAAACCGCCGTGGTCTCAAGCGCTGGGTCCGGCGCGGCATCGTCGTGGCCGCGGTGCTGGCTTTGATTCCGGTCGTGCTGACGTTTCTGTACCTGCCGTTCTTCGTGCATCCTGTCTCGACGCTGATGCTGAAGGACCTGGCGACCTTCTCCGGTTACGACCGCCGCTGGGTGTCGATCGATGACGTGTCGCCGGTGCTGGCCAATTCCGTCATCATGTCGGAGGACGGGCAGTTCTGCTTTCATCGTGGCGTCGATCTCGGCGAGCTGAGAGGCGTCGTCGACGATGCGCTGGCCGGCGAAGCGACGCGCGGCGCCTCGACCATCACCAT
>NZ_RZRP01000184.1:0-8808 GCF_003997795.1 Mesorhizobium sp. M7A.F.Ca.US.005.03.2.1
TGGCGAAGGTCTCCAGGATCTCGACCGATTCCTGCTCCTCGACACCTTCCATGTAATCATCGGGATTTTCGACGAAGCGTGGACGGCCTGCATGTTCGTGGCGCAGGCCGGTGCCGCCGCCGGCCCAGGTCCCGGCGAGGATGACGCCGTCATTGTCTGGCCGCGCATAGTTGCAGGAAATGTCGTCGCACCAGGCGAACGGCATGACCTGCCTTGCCTTGCCGGCAGCGTCGAGCACGGCCATCGGATGGCGCTCGACATGCAGCGGCAGATCGAGGCCGACCGTCGCCAGCAGCCGGCGCGTCCACGGCCCGGCGGCCAGGACGACGGTATCGGCCTCCAGCATCGTTCCATCGGTCAAGATGACACCCGTGATGCGGTCGCCCTGCCGCTGGAGGCTCTCGACCAACGTGTTCTGCATGATCCTGGCACCACTGGCGCGGGCGGCACGGGCAATAGCATTGGTGGCGCCGAAGGCATCGGCATAGCCATACTCGGGTTCCCACAGCGCCAGCGCGACATTGTCCAGGGCAAAGCCCGGTGCGGCATCGGCAAAGGCCTGCGGCGACAATGTCTCGATGCGCGCGCCCTCGCCGCGGATGCGTTCGGCTGCCGACGTCCAGCTCGCCTTGTTGTCGTTGCCGCAGACCCACATCATGCCGATTTCGGTGACAAAGGATCCTTCGCCAGCGATTTCGGGCAGCGACACCAGGATCTCTCGGCCACGGATGGATAGCTGCGACAATTCCGGCATCAGGTAGAAGGCGTGCAGCAGCGCCGACGATCTGCCCGACGGGCCGCCGGCGGGATGGGTCTGCTCGACCAGCGTGACCTTCACACCGGCTTTGGCCAGATCATAGGCCGCGCTCGATCCGACAATACCGGCACCGACGACGATGACGTCGCTTCCATTTCGCATGGCTGTTCCCCACAGTCTCTTGGCTGCTTTTCGACAAGGTAGGGCCAGCGATCGCGCAATGTCAACATCTCTTCATTGTTGACCGAGATTTAAATCTCTGTAATAAACTCGACAAAACAAGAGAACACGGATTCCGGGGAGGCCCATGGCGATACGCGATGTTCTGATGCGCGGGGATCTTGCGCTGACGCCGTCGGAGGAGAAGATCGTCCGACTGCTGTTGACGGACTATCCGACCTCCGGCCTCGGTACCGCCTCATCGCTCGCCCGGCGCGCTGGCGTCAGCGATCCAACCGTGGTGCGGCTGGTGATGAAGCTCGGCTATGAAGGGTTTCCGGATTTCCAGGCGAGGCTTCTGGCCGAAGTCGAGGCAAGACTGCACTCGCCGCTGCTGATGATGGAGGCCAAGCGGCAGAGCGGTTCCAACGACAGCGCCGTGCTGGCCTATCTCGATAGCGTCACCACGGCCTTGCAGAAAGCCACCGCCGCGACACCCGTCCAGACTTACGAGCGGGCGGCCCGCTTGCTGATGGAGGCCAAGGGCGAGGTCGTGCTGGTTGGCGGCCGGTTCAGCCGCCACATCGCCGGCATGCTGGCCGGCTATCTCGTGCAGTTCCGCTCCGGGGTTCGCGATCTCGGCGTGCTCTCTCCGCAGATCTTCGACACGCTGGCCGACCTCGGCCGGCGCGACGTGCTCGTCGTCTTCGACTACCGCCGCTACCAACTCGATGTGATGGCCTATGCAAAACAGGCGGCGGCGCTCGATCTGCGCATAGTCCTGTTCACCGACCAATGGCTGTCGCCGATATCAGATCTCGCCGAAGTCACCATCGTCAGCCCGCTCGAAGTCGCCTCACCTTACGACACGCTGGCGCCGGCGATCGCACAGATGGAAGCGTTGGTCGCCCATATCGTTTCGACGCTGGGCGACGAGGCCCGCGCCCGCATCGAGCGACTCGAAAAGGTGCGGCATGCCAATGCCGTGACGCTCGACAGCGAACCGCAAGAGAACGGCGCGCGCAAGACACCCGGCCCCCGCAAGACACCGGGACCCAAATCAGCAAAGCAGGACGACAAAGCATGACCCAGGCCCTACCCAAACGAGACGAAGCCTTCCGTGCCGGCGAAACGGCACTGCTGCTCGTCGACATGCAGCGCATCTGGCTGGAGCCGGGCGCCGATCCGTCGCATCCGGAACGTGGCCCCGATCATTATTTTTACCGGCAGACATCCTCGCAGACGATCCCCAACCAGGAGCGCCTGCTGGCGGCGGCGCGGGCCAATGGCGTCGAGGTGCTGCACACCATCATTCAGAGCCTGACCGAAGACGGCCGTGAGCGCTCGCTCGACCACAAGCTGACACCGATCCATGTTGCGCCCAGTCTCCCCGAAGGACTGCCGGTGGCATCGCTGGCGCCGGTTGGCGACGAGATCATGCTGCCGAAGACGTCGTCGGGCATCTTCAATTCGACCAATGTCGACTATCTCCTCAAGAACCTCGGCATCCGCTATCTCGTCGTGGTCGGCGTGCTGACCGATCAATGCGTCGACATGGCGGTGCGCGACGGCGCCGACCGCGGCTATCTTGTCACCTGCGTATCGGATGCCTGCGCCACCATCACCCAGGAACGCCACGACATCGCGCTCAAGGCCTTCGGCGGCTACTGCTGGGTGGCCGACACCGACACGGTCGTCGACCGCTTCAACGCTTTGGGAAAACCGGCATGACGTCGACTGTCGAGCCTCTGGTTGCCGTCGTCACCACGGATCTCTCCGCCGTCACGCGGGGCCGTTTCGTTGCCGAAAGCAAGTTGCAGAAGACCGCCACGACCGGCGTCGGTTGGCTGCAGGCCAATCTGTCGCTGACACCGTTCAACTCGATCGTCGATCCCAACCCCTGGGGCTCGTCGGGCGACCTGCGGCTGATCCCCGATCTCGAAGCGCGCTTTCGCACGACACGCACCGGATCGGCAACGCCATTCGATATGGTCGCCGGCGACATCGTCGAGCTCGACGGCAGCCCATGGCTCGGCTGCACCCGCACGATGCTCAAAGACGCGCTGGCCGATTTGAAAGCCGCAACCGGCCTGTCGGTCATCGCCGCCTTCGAGCATGAATTCAACGTCGCCGACGGCGGCTTCGCACAGGCGCATTCAATGTCTTTCGCCGCACTGCGCCGCGCCGATCCTTTCGCGCCGAATCTGATGGCCGCGCTCGAGGAAGCCGGCGTCGTGCCCGAGGTGGTCATCGCCGAATTCGGCGACGAGCAGTTCGAGGTGACGCACGAGCCGGCGGACGCGCTGACGGCGGCCGACCGCGCCGTCGCCATCCGCGAAATCACGCGCGAGTTGGCGCGCAATGCCGGCTGGCGTGCGAGCTTCGCCCCCAAGACAGCGCCAACCGCCGTTGGCAACGGCGTCCACATCCATTTCAGCTTCGTCGACGAGGCCGGCAAGCCGATGACTTACGATCCGGCACTGGCGGGCGGCCTTTCCGCCAAAGCGGGCGCCTTCTGTGCCGGCGTGCTGCGCCATCTGCCTGGGATGACCGCCATGACGGCGTCGAGCGTGTCGTCCTTCTACCGGCTGAAGCCGCACAGCTGGAGTTCTTCCTACACCTGGCTTGCCGACCGCGACCGCGAGGCGTCGCTGCGCATCTGCCCGACGGTGACGATCGGCGGACGGGATCCGGCGCGGCAATACAACATCGAATACCGGGCCGCCGACGCCACCGGCAATCCCTATCTGTCGCTGGCGGCGATCATCCGCGCCGGGCTGGAAGGGCTGAAGGCGGGCCTGCCGTCGCCACCTTTGGTCACCGGCGACCCGACACTGATGAGCGAGGCGGAGCGGGCAAGTCTTGGTCTGGTGCGCCTGCCCGAAACCCTGCCCGCGGCACTGGACGCGCTGCTGGCCGACGGCACCGTGACGGGATGGTTCGCGCCCGTCTTCATCGAAACCTTCGTCGGCCTCAAGCGACATGAAGCCGAGCGTCTTGCCGGTCTCGATCCGGCCTCCATCTGCGATCTCTACCGGGCGCTCTATTGATGACCGCAGTGACAAAAAAAGATTGGCCCGAGGCCGTCGAGGCCCTCAACGAGCACGGCCGTTCCGATATCGTGCTGTTGTGCGAGCATGCGTCCAACCACATGCCGGTCGAGTATCGACAGCTTGGCCTCGATGCCCACCATCTGCAGCGCCACATCGCCTGGGATATCGGCGCCGCCGAAGTGACCCGCCTGCTGTCGTCGAAGCTCGATGCTCCGGCCTTCCTCAGCGGCTATTCGCGGCTGCTGATCGACCTCAACCGGCCACTGGGCACGCCAGGCAGCATTCCGGTACTGTCGGAAGACACCGACATTCCCGGGAATGTCGGCATCGATGCGGCGGAGCGGACCCGGCGCGCCGAGATCATCTTTTCGCCGTTCCATGACCGGGTGACCGCTTATCTCGACCGCCGGGCACAAGCAGGCCGGCAGACGCGGATCGTGACGATCCATTCTTTCACGCCGGTCTTCCTCGGCGTCAGCAGGCCCTGGCATGCCGGCGTGCTGCATGACCAAGCAAGAGGTCTCGCCGAAGCGATCCTTTCGGGCCTGCGCACCGATGCGGCGCTCAATGTCGCGGCCAACGTGCCCTATGTGATCAGCCGCGACGCCGACTACGCCGTGCCCATTCATGGCGACGATCGCGGCATCGCCGCCGTCCTCGTCGAGATCCGGCAGGATCTTTTGTCGACACGGTCCGGCATCGAGGAATGGGCGGACCGGCTGGCGGCGGCACTGCCGGCACTCGAGACAGAAACCGTGCCGTGAGCAATCCAAGCCTGCGCGAGCGCGACGCCGCGACCATCGCCCAGATCGGCAAGTTGCGTTTCTCGCCGCTCAGCGTCATCGGCAGCCGGGGCAACCGGCTGATCGGCGGCTGCTGGCAATCACGCCCCGCGGCCACGGCTGCGGCAGAAATTACCCAAGCAGCCCCGCCTGATCGTTGCGCGGCATTTATTCCGCGATACGCACGATCAGCTTGCCGAAATTCTTGCCATCGAGAAGGCCGAGAAAGGCCTGTGGTGCATTTTCGATGCCATCGACGATATCTTCCCTGTAGCGGACGCGGCCGGACGATATCCATTCGGCCATCTCACGATAGAAGGCCGGGCGCTGGTCGACAAATTCACGCTGGATAAACCCCCTGATCGTCAGGCTGCGGTACAGCACTTGCTGCATCAATACCGGCAACCGGTCGACGCCGGCATCCGCGATGACGTTGTACTGCGCGATCAGCCCGCAGACCGGCACACGCGCAAATTCGTTCAGCAGCGGAAACACCGCGTCCCAGACAGGACCACCGACATTCTCGAAATAGATGTCGATGCCACCGGGGCAGGCTGCCTTCAATTGCTCGGCAAAATCATCGGCACGGTGATCGACGACCGCATCGAAGCCGAGTTCGTCTCGCACGAAGGCGCACTTGTCGGCACCGCCGGCAATGCCGACGGCACGCGCGCCCTTGATGCGCGCGATCTGGCCAACGGCCGACCCGACCGCGCCGCTGGCGGCCGCCACGACGACCGTCTCGCCAGGCTTCGGCTGCCCGATGGTGAGCAGACCGGCATAGGCCGTGAAGCCCGGCATGCCGAGCACGCCAAGCGCCGTAGTGATGGGTGCCGCAGCGGGATCCAGCTTGCGCAGCCCCACACCGTCGGACAAGGCAAAACTCTGCCAGCCGGAATGGGACAACACGATATCCCCTTCGGTAAATTCCGGGTGGCGAGAGATCACGACGCGCGCAACGGTACCGCCTTCCATCACGCCGTCGACATCGACGGGCCTGGCATAGGATTTCGTAGCGTTCATGCGCCCGCGCATATAGGGATCGAGCGACAGATAGAGGATCTGCAGCAGCAGTTCGCCCTCTCCCGGCTGGACGACATCAACCGTCTCGATGCGGAAATCATCCGGCTTCGGCCGGCCTTGTGGCCGCGCCGCGAGCACGATGCGGGTGTTGGACTGGATCGACATCGAAAATCTCCCTGCGAAGAAGGCTCTACTCGAAAAACCGGTTGGGCGGACGCTTCAGGCCGAGATTCTCGCGCAGTGTCGACCCTTCATATTGCCGCCTGAAGATCCCTCGCCGTTGCAATTCCGGCACCACCTTCTCGGCAAAATCATCGAGCCCGGCGGGCAGGTATGGAAACATGACGTTGAACCCGTCGGAACCCTCGCCGATCAGCCATTCCTCCATCTCGTCGGCGATTGTTTCAGGCGTGCCGACAAAAGCAAGGCCGGAATAGCCGCCCAGCCTTTGCGCAAGCTGCCTGACGGTCAGGTTCTCCTCGCGTGCCAGTTCGATGACGCGCTCGCGGCCACTCTTCGAGGCATTGGTCTCGGGGATTTCGGGCAAGGGCGCGTCAGGATCAAAACCGGACGCGTCATGTCCGATGGCGATCGACAGCGAGGCGATGCCGCTCTCGTAGTGGACGAGACTGTCGAGCTTCGCCCGCCTGGCCTGCGCGTCCTCGACGCTGTCACCGACAACGACAAAGGCGCCGGGCAGGATCTTGATGTCGTCACGCGACCGGCCAAGCCTTTCCGCACGGCCTTTGACGTCGGCGAAGAAGCGCTGCCCCGCCGCGAGATCGGCATGGGCGGCGAAAATGACCTCCGCTGTCTCCGCCGCCAGCTGGCGTCCTGCCTCCGAGGCGCCGGCCTGCACGATGACCGGCCAGCCCTGGATTGGCCGCGCGATGTTGAGTGGGCCGCGCACCGAGAGATGCTCACCCTTGTGGTCGAGCACATGCAGCCTGGCCGGGTCGAAATAGAACCCGCTTTCGGCGTCGCGGATGAAGGCATCGTCGGCAAAGCTGTCCCACAGGCCGGTGACGACATCGTAGAATTCCCGGGCCCGCCGGTAGCGCTCGTCATGCTCGACATGCTCGTCGAGGCCGAAATTGAGCGCCGCATCCGGATTGGACGTGGTGACGATGTTCCAGCCGGCGCGTCCGCCGCTGATATGGTCGAGCGAGGCGAAGCGGCGGGCAACATGATAGGGCGCGTCGAACGTCGTCGATGCGGTGGCGACCAGCCCGATATGGTCGGTGACGGCGGCGAGCGCCGACAAAAGCGTGAACGGCTCGAACGAGGTGACCGTGTGGCTGCGCCGCAGCGCCTCGATCGGCATGTTGAGAACGGCCAGATGGTCGGCCATGAAGAAGGCGTCGAACTTCGCCGCCTCCAAGGTCTGGGCGAAGCGCTTCAGATGCGCGAAATTGAAATTGGCGTCGGCATAGGCGCCCGGATAGCGCCAGGCGCCGGTATGCAGGCTGACGGGGCGCATGAAGGCGCCGAGGTGCAATTGTTTTTGTGTCATGAAAGTCGTTTCGACCGATCGATACAGTCGAGCACTAGCGCTCGAATCCTAAACTCAGGATCGGACGGTCCGCGCAACTCGGGAAGATATCCTGTTCCTCCACACCGGCCTTTTGCAGCATAGGTTTTGCGCTGTCCGGGACCAGGACAAAAAATGGCCGGGCTCGAATGCGGCCCGGCCAAAAGAAGGTTTGAACCTTCAGAGGGGAACACCGTCCAGCGGAATGGGAGGAAACCGCTAAACGATTTTACCTTTTTGCGCCTATCTCGAAGCCTTGGCGACGAATGGCATTCCAAAAAACATATGAAACGGCAAAAATTCGTGCAGAGCTGAGTTCACGAACCCGCCGCTCCGGCCTGGAGAAGATCGGCATAGTGGCGGCGTGCCACGTCGGGATGTGAACGCAGTCGGCTTTTGAGCACATTGGTGCCGACATCGCGAAACAACGGATTGTCCGGATCGCTTGCCGGCCCGCGCGCTTCGGCCGCCAATTCCTCGGGCAGGGTCAGAAGCGGTATGGTCGCGTCCAGCCGCGCACTGAAGAAGAAGGGAACGGAGATCCGCTCGACGCCGGCAGGCGGCGTCACGACGCGGTGAACGGTGGCACGCAAATACCCATTCGATGCCAGTTCGAGCAGTTCGCCAATGTTGACGACCAGCGTTCCAGGGAGCGGATCCACATTCACCCAGCTTCCGTCATATTCGACCTGCAGGCCCTTGTTGTCGTCCTGCAGCAGCAGGGTGAGGAAACCGCCATCCTTGTGCGCGCCGACGCCCTGGTCGCCTTCGGTCGCGTCACGGCCGGGATAACGGACGATCTTCATGCGATGGTTGGGCGAGTCCCGATAGATCGCGTCGAAGGCGTCCTCGGGCTGATCGAGCGATAGTGCGAAGGCTTTCAGCAGCCGAATGGCCACCGCGGTCGCCTTGGCCTGCCATGCAAGCAGTGCCGGCTTGAGCTCCGGCAGTGCAGACGGCCACTGGTTCGGCCCCTGCAGCCGTGTCCACGGTGCAATTCCAGGTCCCTGCGCTATGGGCTGGCGCTCGACGCCGATGTCGAGTTGCTCACGCCAGTCGGCCGCGCCCTTGGTCAGTTCGCCGCCGGCGCGGGTGTAGCCGCGGAACTGCTGGGACTTGACCATTTCGATGGCCAGCTTGTCGGCCTCCGGCAACGCGAAGAACCGTCGCGAGGCATCGAGCACGTCGTCGATCTCCGGGGCGGAAATTCCGTGGCCGCTGAGATAGAAGAAGCCAACGTCCCGGGCTGCCGTACGCAGGTCCAGGAGAAAGGTACGATACTCGGACGCACCTTGTTCGAGGCGGCTCAGGTCAAGCACCGGCACAATTCTGGGCATGGTCAGCTTCCTTCTTTTCTCTGCCCTGGCTTAGGAGAAGTAGAAGCGACCACCGGCAAGAGCTTCGAGCATGAATGCATCTCAAAGTGACACGCAAGGCGTGCCGATCAAAGCAACAGGAAGTCCAATCCGGGCCGGATGGAAGAACGTCAGCGCTGCATATTAT
>NZ_RZRP01000185.1:0-8801 GCF_003997795.1 Mesorhizobium sp. M7A.F.Ca.US.005.03.2.1
GACTTGTGGAGGGGGCGGGGGGTGGCTTCCCACGCCCCGCCGATGTCGGCAAGACGGGCCTCGATGCACTCGACGTCGAGCATGATCGCACCGCCGCCCGAGAAGATCAGCTCGACGATGCCGGCCGGCTTGCTGATCTCGATGAAGCTGATCGCCAGCAGCGACAGGACTTCGGCAGGCTTGTCGCGGTCAATACCGCTGGTCTTGGCCCCGAGCACGCGGTCGAAATGCAGCACGGCCTGCCGTCGCTCATTATGCTGGCGAAACAGGCCGGATTTTGCCTCCCAGACGAAACGGTTCATGGTCAGCAGGAAACGCTTGGCCGCGGGGAGGAATTCGAGGTCGCTGACTTTCAGCACGGCATCCTGGACATGAGCCGAAACGATGCTCAGATCCTGGTCGTCGAGCGCGATAAGCTTAAGGGCGGTCATACGGATTTCGCACCTGAAGGTTGATTGTTCAGCCTTCTGTTAGGCGGTCTTGGCGATCGGTGCAACCGCACCAGCAGCTGCAGCTCTGCGCTGCCCCTCATCGCCCTGCCGGGCACTTCTCCCCGGATAGTGACGGGGAGAAGGACGCTGCCGCGAAGGATTTCGCCAATCTCCTGCGTTGCTAGAGAGGAGCCGAGGTCGCGGGCTACGCCGAAATCCGTTCGATCACCGCACCGCAGTTGGACAGCTTTTCTTCCAGCCGCTCGAAGCCGCGATCGAGGTGGTAGACGCGGTTGACCGTGGTCTCGCCTTCCGCCGCCAGGCCGGCGATGACCAGCGAGACAGAGGCGCGAAGATCGGTCGCCATGACCGGCGCGCCCTTCAGCTTCGGCACGCCGTCGACGATCGCCGTCTGGCCCGAAAGCGTGATGTGAGCGCCGAGCCGCGCCAGTTCCTGCACATGCATGAAGCGGTTCTCGAAGATCGTCTCGGTGATGCGCGACTTACCCTTGGCCATGGTCATCAGGCCCATGAACTGCGCCTGCAAATCGGTCGGGAAGGCCGGGAAGGGTGCTGTCGTCACGTCGACCGGCGAAATGCCGGCGCCGTTGCGCCTCACCCGGATGCCGGAATTGGTCGGCGTGATCTCCGCACCCGTCTGGGCGATCACGTCCAGTGCGGTCTGCAGCAGGTCCGCACGCGCGCCTTCGAGCACGACGTCGCCGCCGGTCATGGCGACGGCCATCGCATAGGTGCCGGTCTCGATGCGGTCGGGAATGACGCGCACGCGCGCACCGGAGAGCGATTCGACGCCGTCGATGGCAATGGTTGGCGTGCCGGCGCCGGAAATCTTCGCGCCCATGGCGTTGAGGCACTCGGCCAGATTGACGATCTCGGGCTCGCAGGCGGCATTTTCCAGCACCGTCTCGCCCTTGGCGAGTGCCGCGGCCATCATCAGCACATGGGTGGCGCCGACCGAGACCTTCGGGAAGATATAGCGGTTGCCGACAAGGCGGCCATTCCGGGTCTTGGCGATGACATAGCCGGTGTCGACGTCGATATCAGCGCCCAGCGCCTGGAGGCCCTCGAGGAACAGATCGACCGGCCGCGTGCCGATGGCGCAACCGCCCGGCAGCGACACTTTTGCTTCGCCCATGCGGGCCAGCAGCGGGCCGATCACCCAGAACGAGGCGCGCATCTTCGACACCAGCTCGTAGGGCGCTGTGGTGTCGACGATGTTGCGGGCGGAGAAGTTGATGGTGCGCGAATAGCCCTCATTCTGCTTCTCGCGGCGGCCATTGACCGAATAATCGACGCCGTGATTGCCCAGGATGCGGATCAGCTGCTCAACATCGGCCAGATGCGGCACGTTTTCCAGCGTCAGTGTGTCGTCGGTCAAAAGCGAGGCGATCATCAAAGGCAGCGCCGCGTTTTTCGCGCCCGAGATCGGAATGCTTCCGGAGAGCTTGTTGCCCCCGACAATTCTGATGCGATCCATGGAAGAACGTCCCTCTCGGCCAAAAAAGGGCCGGTTCAATCGTTTGAGTAGCGGCCCGTCTAGACCATTGGCCAATCTGGTTCAAGAAATAGGATTTCGCCCACCCCAGGCCAAGAGTGACCTATTTGAGTTAATCTTTTTGTATTTTCTTCGATGCAGCGAGCCCGTCCGGGCGCAGGTCGGCCTCGCCGGTCCGCCGCGAGCGCGACTGCGCCTTGCGCTTCTGCAGATTGGCGCGCAATTGCTCGGCGAGCCGATCCTTGCGGATTGTTGCGCTGCTTTTCGGTGGACCATCCTTTTTCACTGGAATTGTCTTGTCGTCCATCGCCCCATCCCGCCGGCGACCCACCAGCTTGCTGTTCAGGGATAGCCAACATTGTGGCACTGCCATGTCATTAAAAGCCATCCGGCAAAGCCTTTCACAGAAGCGTTGCACTTGGCCTTGCGCTTGCCGGTTCGATATGGCAGAAGCCCCGCCATCAGCGGCTGCGGTAGCTCAGTGGTAGAGCACTCCCTTGGTAAGGGAGAGGTCGAGAGTTCAATCCTCTCTCGCAGCACCAGTTTCCAACATCCCTGTTGCCGCACGATCGTCCTCTGCATTTGCGAGGGCGAGGCGGGTACATGGGATGGCGCGGCCCTCGTGCCGGCAGACCCGATCAGCGGTTCATTGCTTCAGAAAATGGCTGCCACAGGCAAATCCAGCCGAAGCGCATTCCGGCAAGACACGATTCATTAACCAAGATGCTATTCATCGACATGACGTATTGTGGCATGGATGCCCGTCTTCGCCGGTCAGATCCATGCTTGTCAGGAAGAGGGCCGAAAGGCTCCTGATCTGGGCGGAAATCTAAATCGCCCGAAACAAAAGAACGTGCAAGGCATGAACGTGAGCGAAAACGTGCAAAACGCCCCCGGTGCTTCCCGTCTTTGGACCCTGCCTGCCATCATCGCAGCGTTCCTTTGCCTGTGCGCTACCGGCGCGTTCGCGGAGACGCGTGCTTTGAGGATTCAACATCTCCATACGGGAGAGAAGGCTGAAATCGTCTTCAAGCGCAATGGGCGCTATGATCCGGCGGGATTGAAGAAGATCAATCTCATGCTGCGCGACTGGCGTCGCAACGAACCGACGAAGATGGATCCGCGCCTGCTCGATCTTGTCTGGCAGGCCTATCGCGCCAGCGGCTCGACAGCCTATATCCATGTGGTCAGCGCCTATCGTTCGCCGGCGACGAACGCCATGCTGCGCAGCCGCTCGAAGGGCGTGGCCCGGGAGAGCCAACACATGGTTGGCCGCGCGATGGATTTCTTCCTGCCGGATGTGCCGCTGAAGAAGCTGCGCGACATCGGCCTCAAAATGCAGGGCGGCGGCGTGGGTTATTACCCCACCTCCGGTTCGCCTTTCATACACATGGATGTCGGCAATGTGCGGCATTGGCCTGGCATCAGCCGCCAGGAACTCGCCAGGGTATTTCCGAACGGCAACACACTGCATGTGCCGAGCGACGGCAAACCGCTGCCCGGCTATGAGCAGGCGTTTGCCGCCTACAAATCGCGCAAGGGCGCCGGCACGCCCAACATCGAGCTGGCAAGCGTCGACGGCGGCCAACGCAGGCCGCGTGGCCTGCTGGCGACGCTCTTGGGCGGGGGCGGCGCAGACGAGTCCGACGATGTCGCGGAAGCGGTGCCGGCGCCACGCAAACCGGCGAGGTCCGTCGAACCCAGACCGGCTGGACAGGGTATCGCTATCGTGCCGCCGCAGGATGCCCAGCGGGCGGACATCCAGATTGCTGCCAGCGATCCAGGCGAAGAACCGCTTGCCGGGCAGAAGGGGAAGACGCCTGAAGCGATCGTCATGGCGATGGCACCGGGCTCAGTGCCGCTGCCGGCCTTCGCACCGCGAGCCGAGTTCACGGCACCCGTTCCCACCCCGGAAGCCGCACCGTTGGCAATCGCCGGCGCGTCCACGGCGCAGGCCGAGCTGGCCGTTGCCAAGCCGGACGCTGCGAATGCCGATGCCGCTGCCACGAGCGTCGCGCCGGAGATGATGGCGCTCAACGTCCCATTGCCGACATGGCGGCCGGAAAGCCAGTCAAGCCCGACGCGCCAGTTGGAAGCAGCCAAATCTGGCGATGCCATCGGTGTCTTGCTGGCCATGCATCACCCCGACGACGGGCTGGCCGGCGAGCGGATCGCGGCGCCTGCGTCAAAGCCAGAAGATCGCGTCAGGGCGAACCCCAAGGCCGACCGTGTCCAGCGGCGCCCCGATTCCGAGGCAGATCGCGCTGTTGCCGGTGGGGCCGCATCAACAGGGACGCCCATGATTGCCGCCAATTTCATCCGCACGGCGCCGGAGCATGTCTATCTCGATGGATTCCAACCGCGGGGACGGACGTCCGATCACCGCCGCTTCACCGGCTCCGCGGTGAAATTCCTGCCCATCGCCAGTTTCAAATAGAGGGCGAAAGCACCGTTCGATCCAGTGTCGAAATGTGTTGCGCCATATCGATGGCCGGGGCGGTCACGGGATTCGCAATGCCGAACCCTTCCGCGCTATGACACTTGGCGAGCAGCGCGCTACTGCAGCGGGCAGTCGGCTCGTTGCTGTCGGCCGCCATCCGTTGCCTTTCGAGCAGATCGCCCCGCGAACTTGCCAGGATCGTGGTGGCGGCGCAAACGTGCACGAGGCATATTTGGCCCCGCCGGCCGCAACCGGCGGGACTAAGCCACAGGCCGCCCAGCGGGCGAGTTCTGCGACACGGATCACGCCTGGTGAATCACCAACTCGCTGGTCATGGGAATTCCTCTAAGGGCGCCAAGCACCATGTTGTGCGAGATCGCGCGCTCATGAATTTTCTCCAGATCGGCGCGGGGCGCCGAAGAACACACGGTCGCGCTGAGGTGCAGGGACACGTAGCAATGCCGGGCGTCCACGGGCGCCGTGAGCCCATCAAGTCCGTCGAACTCGCCACGCGGGTCGAACACGCCTTCCGCGATGAAATCGACCGAACGAAGATCGACCCCCGCATGCGCTGCCAGCATCGGATAATCCGAGCCGGCGCACACAGCCGCCGCGGCAAAGATCTGCTCCCAGGGAAAGACGGCGGTCGGCGAATTGTCCTTGAGGCTCGCCGGTCGCTCCAGTAGCGGTGTTGTGTAAGGATCGCCTGATTGCGGGTCGAAGCGGTAGCGGGCACGATAGGTGCCACGCACCGCGTCACCGTGTTTCTTTAGCACGGACACGATATCTTTGACTGTGCTGACGGTTTCTCCGAAGACTACTGGCATCTTTACCTCCCTATAAAATGAGAATTCCACTCCCTATTCCGGTCCGCGGATGCCGACGACGGTTGCCGCGGCCTGGCCCCAATTCCGACAATGTGCCGACAAGGCTCGCGCTACTTGGCAGGCGCGGCAGCCTGAGCGTCGCCGCCGAGATCCTTCTTGAAGGTCTCAAAGTCGACCTGCATGCCGTTGAAGATTGTGCTCCAGTGCCGTGACAGAGCGGCGATAGCGACGGCCTCTTCGATCTCGTCCTCCGTTGCGCCCGCCTGTTTTGCGCTCTCGGTGTCTTCCCAGATGCAATACTGGCAGGGAATTTGTGCGGAGACGGCGAGCGAGATCAGAGCCTTGACCTTCGGCGGCAGGGCGGTTTCGCTGGAGAACTGCAGAGCCTTCACCTCTGCCCAGGCGCCCGGCAGCGCTGCTTTTGAAACCTGATGGAGAAAGGTCGGCACCGAGCCGAGCGTCCGCTCGACGTCCTTATAGGTGGCGTCGACCTCAGCTTGACCGGCCCAGCCTAAGCCTGATGACAACAATGTGGCGCAGACGACAGTCGATGCGAACGCCGTGTGAAGGAGGCGGCGCGAGCGGCTGGGCCCGAGCTCGCCGTGGTGTGCAATGGAAGCAACATGGGAAACTGCGAAGGCGAACATGATCTCTCTCCTCTTTGGAACCATTTGCGTCCGGGCCAGATGATGCCCGCGTGCTGTAAGGAGTCACGGACGGGAGAAAAAGTTCGATCAGTCGTCCTCGATTCTAGGCGGACGCGGCGAAAGATGAAGATGCAAGCGTCGGGCCTTGCCGTCTCGCTGAAAGATCACCAGGACGACACCCGGCGGGCAGTGGAAAGGGTCTTCCGGCGGATTGACGAATAGTCCCTCGATCACAGTGACCTGGCTGGCGCTGAGAATGCGCTGCGGTTCCAGGCGGACGCCGGCTTCCGTGTCGGCGTCGACTTCCCAGGCAAGGAATGAGCGACCCAGCACTGGTTTGCTCGTCCCGCGGACAAGATGCAGGTCCTCTGCAAAGTGCCCAAGGAAGCGGTCACGCTCGCCATGCTGGTTGAGCCCATTGAAAATTTCGGAGTAGAATCGCTGGCGCTCGCGAGACTGCGAGCGAGCCTCTGTGTCGGCAAGGCCCGCCGTTTCCAGCAGCATCTCGGCAAGCTTGCGTTTGGCTTGCGACAAACGACTGCGAACCGTCCCAATCGGGACACCCAGAATGGCGGCCAGTTCCTCGTAAGACTGATAGCTTCCGAAATAGCGCAACATGGCGGTAGCCTGCAGCGGCTCGGGAAGCTTGCGTAGGGCGTCCCAAACCCATTCGCGAAGCGCGACTTTCTCCAGCCGCTCCTCAATGCTTGCGCGTTCGTCTGGGCGGTCTGGAATGTCGGCGGTCAAGATCTCGCGTCGTCTTCGACGCAATTGTTGCAGGCAACAGCGGTGCAACACAGTGCGAAGCCAGCCACCGACGGCTTGCGGATCCTTGAGTTCGCCGATGCGCCTCAGCGCGATCAGGAAAGTCTCATGCACAGCATCTTCGGCGTCCGACCCATAGCCGAGCATGTTCAGCGCTATCGCATAGAGCCGTGCGCGATGACGTTCCAGCAGCAGGCCGAGGCAACCACAATCGCCGCCCCGAGCGGCAAGGGCCAGTTCGGCATCACTCGGCACGATATGAGTTTCGTAGCCCATGGGCTTAAGATGCATCAACTGGCGAAAAAGTTCGAATGCCAGTTCAGCTTTGTCACGATCCGTGTTCGGCGGGCACCAGTTCACCAATGACGCTTTGATGGGGTTTTGGATTGAGGTTATGACCCTCACTTCACGTCCGTAACAACCGGCCCCGGAACGGGGTCCGTGAGAACCAGGCTCGCCGCCAAGATACTCAAGCGAGATCGAAAGTGCATATGGCAGTGAGCAAGGATTGTATTCTGGCGGATGCGGGCGATCTACGCGGCTAGATTCAATCCTGTAAAACTTTTTCCAGATTTGACACCATTTCACAAAATTGTAAGATAATCATCTTCCGTCAGCGATAGGCGATGACCATGTCGATCCGCGAAGAACTGGCCAACACGACCGTGGCGTTCACCTCCGCGGAAGAGAAGATCGTCCAGGTCCTGCTCGCCGATTACCCAATGTCGGGGCTGGGCACCGCAACCCGGCTGGCACGGCGCGCCGGCGTCAGCGACCCGAGCGTGACGCGGCTGATGACCAAGCTTGGCTATGTCGGCTTTGCCGATTTCCAGGCACGCCTGCTCACCGAAGTCGAATCCAGGCTGCATTCGCCGCTTTTGATGATGGAAGCCAAGCGTCCGGGCGGCTCCAGCGAAGGCACCGCACTTGCCTATTTCCATTCGGTTTCCGACAGCCTGGAGCGTACGCGCACGGCTGTGCCGGTGCAGGCCTACACGCGCGCTGTCAACATGCTGCTCGAGAGCAAGGGCCAGGTCGTGCTGCTGGGCGGCCGGTTCAGCCGGCATATCGCCTCCATGCTGGCCGGCTATCTCCTGCAGTTCCGCTCCGGCGTGCGCGACATCGGTTCGTTGAGTCCCGCCGATTTCGACCTGTTGATCGACCTTGGCAAGCGCGACCTCCTCGTCGTGTTCGATTACCGGCGCTACCAGTCGGACGTGGTGAGCTTTGCCCAGCAGGCCAAGGAGCGCGGCGTCTCCATCCTGCTGTTCACCGACGTCTGGCTGTCGCCGATATCTGACATAGCGGACCTGACCATGGTCGCGGCGATCGACGCCAACTCGCCGTTCGACACGCTGGCGACGGCCGTTGCCCAGATGGAAACCGTCTTTGCCCACGCGCTGGAGGGCCATGGCGCCGGGGTGCGCAAGCGCATCGAGGACATCGAGAAGATCCGCAGCGCCAATGCGGTCACGCTCGATACCGTCCTATCGTCATCGGCCGACGACGCCGCCAAATCCAAAACCACAAGGAAGTAGTGTCGTTGCGCGCAGTGCAGCGATGCAAAGCGCCGCGACGCAGAAAAGGAAGCGACAATGCCCGACAACCAGACCTTCATCGACGCCGTGCAGGCTGAGATCGAGACCGATCGCGACTGGTTGATCGGCCTGACCCGCGACATGGTCCGCATCCCTTCGGTCAACCCCAAATTCGAGCCCAATCCGGCGATCAACCGCGAGGCGGATGTCCAGGCGCTGCTCGAACCGATCCTCAAGCAGGAC
The DNA here is from genome assembly GCF_003997795.1 of Mesorhizobium sp. M7A.F.Ca.US.005.03.2.1. Taxonomy (NCBI): domain Bacteria; kingdom Pseudomonadati; phylum Pseudomonadota; class Alphaproteobacteria; order Hyphomicrobiales; family Phyllobacteriaceae; genus Mesorhizobium; species Mesorhizobium sp. M7A.F.Ca.US.005.03.2.1. The sequence continues at coordinate 8,408 of NZ_RZRP01000185.1, forward strand.
GGGTTCAGGACAGAGCAATGGGATGCCTTGCCCGGGCGGCCCAATCTGGTCGGCGAATGGGCGGGAGACGAGAGCCGCAGCCTGATCCTGTGCGGCCATATCGACGTCGTGCCGGTCGGCGCGATGAAGGACTGGTCGGTCGATCCGTTCGGCGGCGAAATCACCAATGGCCGGCTCTATGGCCGCGGTGCCGTCGACATGAAGGGCGGCGTCGCCGCTTGCATCGCCGCCGCGCGCGCGATCCGCAAGGCGGGCATCACGCTGCAGGGCCGGCTCGCCATCCACTCGGTCGTCGATGAGGAAGCCGGCGGCTTCGGCGCCATGGACGCGGTGAAGAAGGGCAAGCTCGCCAAGGCGGTGCTGGTCGCCGAACCGACCTGGGGCGATGTCCTGC
>NZ_RZRP01000186.1:0-8786 GCF_003997795.1 Mesorhizobium sp. M7A.F.Ca.US.005.03.2.1
GTCGAGCACCACGACATCGGCCCCGGCCTCATTGGCGGCATCGATGGAAGCGGCGCTGTTGGTGCCGCAATCGACGGTGACGATCAGTGTCGCGCCACGCGAAACAAGTTCGCGCATGGCGTCGGGGTTGGGGCCATAGCCCTCGAAAATACGATCCGGGATGTAGATTTCCGACGGCACCGAGAAATGCGTGAGGAACCGCTTCAGCAAGGCCGACGAGGCGGCGCCGTCGACATCATAGTCGCCGAAGATCGCCACCTTTTCCCTGGCCATCACCGCGGCGGCGATCCGGGCCGCCGCCCTGTGCATGTCGGTCAGCGATGCCGGATCCGGCAGAAGATCGCGGATCGTCGGATCGAGAAACCGCTCGGTCTGCTCGGCGGTGACGCCGCGGCCGGCAAGCACCCGTGCTACGATATCGGGTACCCCGTAGCCTTGCGCGATGGCGAGCGCGATCATGTCCTGCCGCTCGGTCAGCCGGTGCTCCCAGGAAACCCCTGATACCGACTGCCTGACATCGAGGAAGAGGCGCTTTTCGCCGGTCATACGCTTTGCCAACTCATCGTTGGCCGCACGATAGTGCATGTCGCCCAAAAGTGCGCAGCGGTTTTGGGGCGACGACCTGCATTGGCAACGATTTAAATCGTGTCACGTTCATGCGACGCTCTATAGGCCAAAGGCAGGCAAAGCCAAGCGATTCACGGTGTGCGCCGTCCGGGAAGTGTCAAGAAAACTGCGCTTTCCGCTTTTCAGCCTGGCGCCGAAGCCATTCGTCGGCCGCATCGCCCATCGTCGTTTCCACACCGTCCTTGAGCCAGGCCATGAAAGGCCGGTCGAAGCTGAATGCGTAGCTGCATTCCCGGATGAGAAAGCGACGCACATTCTGGGTGTTGCGATAAGACTGCGTGATGGCGGTGGCGCGCGAGATCGGATCCGCGTGCCAGTCGAACGGTTTCATCGTCAAATCCTTGCAGCCAATATCGGGTGCGCCCGAATGGCTAACAATTGCAAGGTGGCTTCGCAAGCAAGCGTCAGAACTTATCCAGGTCCTGATGGCGTGCCTTGATCTCGCGCACCGTCCGCGACGACGAGCGCAGCACGATCGTGTGGGTGGTGATGTAATTGTGGCCGAACTTGACGCCAGCCAGCATGTTGCCGTCGGTGACACCGGTGGCCGCAAACAGCACATCGCCGCGCGCCATGTCCTCCGTCCGATAGACCCGTTTCGGATTGGAAATACCCATCTTTGCCGCGCGAGCAACCTTTTCCGGTGTGTCGAGGATCAGCCTGCCCTGCATCTGGCCGCCGGTGCAGCGCAGCGCGGCGGCGGCCAGCACGCCCTCGGGTGCTCCGCCAGTGCCGAGATAGATATCGATGCCGGTTTCTTCCGGATCCGTGGTGTGGATGACGCCGGCGACATCGCCGTCGCCGATCAGCCGGATCGCGGCACCCGTGGCGCGCACGGCATCGATCAGCTTGGCATGACGTGGCCGGTCGAGGATACAGGTGGTGATGTCCGAAATAGCCACGCCCTTGGCGCGGGCGAGGCTGGCGATGTTTTCGGCCGGTGAGGCATCGATATCGATGACGCCGTCCGCATAGCCCGGACCGATGGCGATCTTGTCCATGTAGACATCGGGCGCAAACAGCAGGCTGCCCTTTTCGGCGATGGCGATGACGGCGAGCGCATTGGGCAGGTTCTTGGCGCAGATCGTCGTGCCTTCGAGCGGATCGAGCGCGATATCGACCGCCGGACCTTTGCCGGAGCCGACTTCTTCGCCGATATAGAGCATCGGCGCTTCATCGCGCTCGCCCTCGCCGATCACCACCGTGCCCCTGATGGAAAGCCGGTTGAGTTCCTGGCGCATGGCATCCACGGCGACCTGGTCGGCCGCCTTTTCGTCGCCGCGCCCACGCAGCCTGGCGGCCGCGACGGCGGCCCGTTCGGTGACGCGCACCAGTTCCATGGTGAGTATCCGGTCAAGGCCGGCGACGATGTTCTGGGCCACATTCATCTGGTGATTTCCTCGTTGGCAATGCGGCCTCCCGCCGGAGGCGGGCCTGTTTTGTCAAACGAGCATGACAACGGCAAGACCTGCCACGAATATTATCGAATATCCAACAATATCAATCGATTAAACTACGTCTTGAAACACGACCGGCCCGATCGCCACGCGCCGGGCCAGTCTTAAAACGGTGAGAATGGCGGCCTTCGCGGCCTAAAAAACCGCGAGGTATTTGAGCAGCGAAATGATGCCGATGATGATGACGATGACCTGAACTATTTGTCTCATCCGGCCATCGAGCGGCAGGCGTTGAACCAGATAGAGAACGAGGATGATGACGAGGAATGTGATCAGGATGCCGATCAACGCTGACGAAGCCATGGTGTCCTCCTTAAAAGTGATTTGCTGAAAACAATAGAAAAGGCCGGAAGCCCGGCCCTATTGCGCTGCGGTCAATACCAGCGGCGGGAGGTATCGTTCGTCGATTGAGCAATGGCGAAGCCGGCCAGAAAGCCGAGCAGGCCGATCACGCCGACCAAAGCTGTCGTCGTACCAGGATTCTCGCGCGCGACTTCCGAAACAGCCTGGGCTTGGCTGCGCAGTTGTTGCGCCGTACGCGAAGCGCGGTTCGCCGCGGTGTCGTACAACTCGGACGCCTGTTCGCTGGCGTCATCGAGCATCTCCGCGCCCCGCGCCGAAATGCTCTTGTTGATCTTGGTGATCTCCTTGCGCAGTTCGGCAATCTGCTTTTCCAACGTCTTCTGGATGTCGTCGATATCGGGGGTGTCGGATTTGTTGGTGTCAGCCATGAAGCGGTTCCTCTGGTTGGTGACCAAGAGAACGGCGTCGACGCGAATTCGTTCCGGTCTGTGGCAGCTGCCTGCCTCCAGACCGGACCTCAATGCCTGCGGAATTCTTGTCCCGCGCGACTGTCGGACAAAGCTACCCTGCCCGTTCGATGCGGATGACCTGCGGTTTGTCGGTCAGATGTCCGTCCTTGGTGATGCCGTCTACCGCCTTGCGAACGGCGGCCTCCGTCGTCTCGTGGGTGACAAGGATCACCGTCTTCTGTGCCGCCGCCTCGCCGTTGACTGCGTGCTGGACGATCGATTCCAGCGAGATGTCATTGTCGGCCATGCGCTTGGCGATTGCCGCGAACACGCCGATGCGGTCGTGCACGGTCAGCCGGATGAAATAACCGCCGGCATGGCTGCGCATCTGCGCCTTCTTGTAGGGTTTCAGCTCCTTGGCCGGCCGGCCGAAGACCGGACCATGCTGGAAGCCTGGCCGGCTCTTGGCGATGTCGGCGATGTCGCCGATGACGGCCGATGCGGTGGCGTTGCCGCCCGCACCGGGGCCGGACAGCAGCAGCTCGCCCAGAATGTCGGTTTCGATCGCCACCGCATTGGTGACGCCATGCACCTGCGCGATGACCGATGCGGTCGGCACCATCGTCGGATGCACGCGCTGCTCGATACCGCTCTCGGTGCGCTGGGCGACACCCAGCAGCTTGATCCGGTAGCCGAGATCGGCGGCCGCGCGGATGTCGGCTTGGGTGATGTTGGAAATGCCTTCCATGTAGATGTCGTTGGCGGCGATCCTGGTGCCAAAGGCAAGGCTGGTCAGGATCGACAGCTTGTGCGCCGTGTCGTGGCCCTCGATGTCGAAGGTCGGATCAGCCTCGGCATAGCCCAGCCGCTGCGCGTCCTTCAGGCAAGCATCGAACGAGATGCCCTCGGCCTCCATGCGGGTCAGGATGTAGTTACAGGTGCCGTTGAGGATGCCGAACACGCGGGTGACCGAATTGCCGGCCATCGCCTCACGCATCGTCTTGATGACGGGAATGCCGCCCGCCACCGCCGCCTCGTAGTTGAGAAGCACGCCCTTCTTCTCGGCGATCTCGGCCAGCGCCACGCCATGCTTGGCCAGCAGCGCCTTGTTGGCGGTGACGACGTGACGGCCGGCTTCGAGTGCCGTCTTCACCGATGAGCGCGCCGGGCCCTCGTCGCCGCCGATCAGTTCGACGAACACGTCGATTTCTGCGGTCTGGGCCATCTTGACCGGATCGTCGAACCACTTTGCAGAGCTCAAATCGACGCCCCGATCGCGCTTGTGGTCGCGCGCCGAGACGGCGGTGACGATCACGTCACGGCCGCACTGGCGGGTCAGTTCCACCGCTTTGTCGCGCAGCACGCGCGCCACCGATGCACCGACCGTGCCGAGGCCGGCAATTCCAACACGCAATGCTTCAGCCATGTCCGGCGACGTCCCTCAAAGTCAGATCGAATTTGCGTGCGGCAAGCTTACCGGTGAGCGGAGAGCGGCACGACATTGTTGGGCTGCTTGGCGCTGGTCGACAGGAAGCGCTTGATGTTGCGCGCCGCCTGCCGGATCCTGTGCTCGTTCTCGACCAGAGCAACGCGCACGAATTCGTCGCCATGCTCGCCGAAGCCGACACCGGGCGCCACGGCCACGTCGGCATGTTCGATGAGCAGCTTGGAGAATTCGAGCGAGCCGAGATGCTTGAACGGCTCCGGGATCGGCGCCCAGGCGAACATCGATGCCGCCGGTGCCGGAATGGTCCAGCCGGCGCGGCCGAAGGCGTCGACCATCACGTCGCGGCGCTTGTGGTAGATGTCGCGTACCTCGGCGATGTCGGCGCCGTCGCCGTTGAGCGCGTGTGCCGCCGCCACCTGGATCGGCGTGAAGGCGCCGTAATCGAGGTAGGACTTCACCCGCGTCAGCGCCGAGATCAGCCGCTCGTTGCCGACGGCAAAGCCCATGCGCCAACCGGGCATGGAGAAGGTCTTCGACATGGAGGTGAATTCGACGCAAACGTCGATCGCGCCAGGCACCTGCAGCACCGAAGGCGGCGGATTGCCGTCGAAATAGATCTCCGAATAGGCAAGGTCGGACAGGATGATGATGTCGTTCTTCTTGGCGAAGGCGACCACATCCTTGTAGAAATCGAGCGAGGCGACCAGCGCTGTCGGGTTCGACGGATAGTTGAGGATCAGCGCCAGCGGCTTCGGGATCGAATGCTTGACACCGCGCTCGAGCGCCGGAATGAAACCGTCGTCCGGCTCCACCTGCAGCGAGCGGATGACGCCGCCCGACATGATAAAGCCGAAGGCATGGATCGGATAGGTCGGGTTCGGGCACAGGATCACGTCGCCGGGCGCGGTGATCGCCTGCGCCATGTTGGCGAAGCCTTCCTTCGAACCGAGCGTGGCCACCACTTGCGTGTCGGGGTTGAGCTTCACGCCGAAGCGCCTGCCATAGTAGGCGGCCTGGGCGCGGCGCAGGCCCGGAATGCCGCGCGACGAGGAATAGCGATGCGTGCGCGGGTCGCGCACGACCTCGCACAATTTGTCGACGATAGCCTTGGGCGTCGGCAGGTCCGGATTGCCCATGCCGAGGTCGATGATGTCGGCGCCACGCGATCGGGCGCTGGCCTTGAGCCGGTTGACCTGCTCGAACACGTAAGGCGGAAGCCGGCGAACCTTGTGAAATTCTTCCATGGCAGTTCCAGACAGCGAAGGGGTGTTGGGCGCGCGCTATATACTTATTTGCAGGTAGGGTCGAGGGCGGGGTCGCATTTGGCTTCGATCTGCTTCAGCGTTTCGTCGCCATGCTTCTTGGCCAGATCCGTCAGCGCCGCCTGGTTGACGACCTTGGGGCCGCCGCCCTTTGCCGCCTGCGCATTCTCATCCGCCTTCAATTGCGCGAGCTTGGCGTTCTTCTCGGCTTCGGTGAACTGCGGCGCCGCCACTTGCGGCTTGATGTTCAGGTTCGGGAAGGTGCCGGTATCCTTCGGTCCCGCACCCACAGCGACAGGCGTCGGGCCATTCGTGTTGGTGCTCGAGCACCCGGCAATGCCGATGAGGACGATCGCCGCGCCGATGCGGCAAAAACGTCCGGCACCGAAAAAAACAGTCTCGCCAATATTAATCGTCATATTGTTTCCTTGGCAGCCGAGGTAGAGCGAGATTGGCCCGGTCGGATGTCCCATGTTAATATGTCAAGAAAAGGCCTCGGGAGGAACCCCGCCAACCATGTCCAAAACACCCGATTCGGGCAAAGCGGAAGATGACCAGCCTTCGACCGTCGAGCAATATCTGGTGAAGGACCCGGAACGCTTCGCCCTGAACATGGCGCGCATGATCGAGCAGGCCGGCAAGGCCGCTTCCGCCTGGGCCGAGCCGCGTGAAAAAGGCGACGTGCGCGACCATGTGGCCGAGCCCGTCGTCGATATGGTGAAGACCTTTTCCAAGCTCAGCGAATACTGGCTTGCCGATCCGCAGCGCGCGCTGGAAGCGCAGACGCGGCTGTTCTCCGGCTATATGACGGTCTGGGCCAACGCCATTCAGCGCACCAGCAACGCCGCGCAAGACACCGAAGACGCGGTCAAGCCGGAGCGCGGCGACAAGCGCTTCCTCGACCCGGAATGGGGCCGCAACGCCTTCTTCGATTTCCTCAAGCAGGCCTATCTCGTCACCTCGCGCTGGGCGGCCGATCTGGTCGAGCACGCCGAAGGTCTTGACGAGCACACCCGCCACAAGGCCGGCTTTTACGTCAAGCAGGTGTCCAACGCCATCTCGCCGTCGAATTTCATCCTGACCAATCCGGAACTGTTCCGCGAAACCGTCGCCTCGAACGGCGAAAACCTGGTGCGCGGCATGAAGATGCTGGCCGAGGACATCGCCGCCGGCAAGGGCGACCTGAAGCTGCGGCAGGCCGACTACTCGCCCTTCGAGATCGGCAGGAACATCGCCACCACTCCCGGCAAAGTGGTCGGCCGCAGCGACGTCGCCGAAATCATCCAGTACGAACCGGCGACCGAGACGGTGCTCAAGCGGCCCCTGCTGATCTGCCCGCCATGGATCAATAAATTCTACATCCTCGATCTGAACCCGCAGAAATCCTTCATTCGCTGGGCGGTTGAACAGGGCCACACCGTGTTCGTCATCTCCTGGGTCAATCCGGACGAGCGCCACGGCACCAAGAGCTGGGAAGCCTATATCCGCGAGGGTCTGCAATACGGCCTCGACACGGTCGAGAAGGCCATCGGCGAACGCGACGTCAACGCGATCGGCTATTGCGTCGGCGGCACGCTCCTAGCGGCGGCCCTGGCGCTGATGGCGCAAGAGGGCGACGACCGCATCAAGTCGGCGACCTTCTTCACCACGCAGGTCGACTTCACCTATGCCGGCGACCTGAAGGTGTTCGTCGACGAAGAACAGGTCGCGGCAGTGGAAAAGTCGATGAGCGAAAAGGGCTATCTCGACGGCACCAAGATGGCGACCGCCTTCAACATGCTGCGCTCAGGCGACCTGATCTGGCCCTATGTCGTCAACAACTACATGCGCGGCAAGGATCCCCTGCCCTTCGACCTGCTCTACTGGAATGCCGATTCCACCCGCATGGCCGCAGCCAACCACTCTTTCTACCTGCGCAACTGCTATCTTGAGAACAACCTTTCGCAAGGCACGATGGAACTGGCGGGCCGCACGGTCTCGCTCGGCGACATCACCATCCCGGTCTACAACCTCGCCTCCAAGGAAGATCACATCGCGCCGGCGCTTTCGGTGTTCCTCGGCTCGAAATATTTCGGCGGCACGGTCGAGTATGTGATGGCGGGGTCGGGCCATATCGCCGGTGTCGTCAATCCGCCGGCATCCAACAAATACCAGTATTGGACCGGGGGTACGCCGACGGGCGACTTCAGCCAGTGGATAGCCAATGCCACCGACCATCCAGGATCCTGGTGGCCGCACTGGCAAGGCTGGATAGAGGCCAAGGACAACACCCGCGTGCCTGCCCGCAAACCGGGCAAGCATATGAAAACTTTGGGTGATGCTCCGGGCACCTATGTGAAGGTCCGTGTGTAACGGACTGTAATGTGTGGTGAGTTGACGGGCCGCCAAAAGCGGGCGAAATGGTGTCGTCAACCATCAAGCGGCCGTAATTCGGCAATCACTGCAAAAATACTTCCAGGCTTGCGGATTTGACACAGGTCTCGTTTCCGGATCGGAGACAAAGGTCACCTTGGCAGCGACGCATGCATGCCGCGCCAAGATATGCCGACCGGACATCGAGGGGGAATTTGAGTTTGAAATCAGCAGGATGGAGCCTCGCAAAGGGAGAACGCCGCGCCATTGTGGCAGCGCTCTGCTCCTTGCTTCTGGCCTCCTGCACTTCGGCTGGCGACCCGGCAATGTCGGTCGGAATGCCCGGCTACAATGCCACCGCATCGGATGTAAACGCGGCCTCCAGCGGCAAGGCGATCGCCGCCTCCGATTCGTCTGATGTCACGACGGAGCAGACGACCGTGATGACGGCAAGCGACACGGCGCTGCCTGAAAAGGTCGCCTATGTGCCTGTGTCCAAACCGGGAGCTGTCTTTCCGCTGACCATGCCGGCGGGCGCCGAAACCATCGTTGGAAACACGCCGCAGTCGCTGACGCAGCAGGCACAGACCGCGCAGCAGACCGATGCGGTCGCCCAGCAGATTGCCGCGGCCGACGGCGACGTGGCGGCGCCGAAGCCCGCTGCCGCTCCGGCCATGAACAACCCGGTCTATGTGACGGCTGGCGAGATGCCGCAGGCCGAAGCACCAAAGAAGAAAGGCTTCCTGGCTTCGATGTTTGGCGCAACGCCAGCCTCGGCGACACCAGCCCCCCTCATCAGCAACGCCCGGACGGGCGAGCAGCCTCCGGCGCAGGCAAAAGCGACGCCAGCAGCGGCAAAGCCGATCATCACGCTTGCCTCGGCCGATTC